>NZ_BAAHXD010000002.1:0-110220 GCF_054657115.1 Methyloparacoccus murrellii
TCATCGCGACGGAAACGCGGTCTTAATCCCTTCTACATCAGGTCTCGATTCAAACTTCAAGGAGAACGGTGAATACCGCGTGCGCTCGGGGTCTTAATCCCTTCTACATCAGGTCTCGATTCAAACCAAGGAGAACGGTGAATACCGCGTGCGCTCGGCGTCTTAATCCCTTCTACATCAGGTCTCGATTCAAACGTCTTTAATCTTGTTGGCGAGTCGTGGGAGGTCTGTCTTAATCCCTTCTACATCAGGTCTCGATTCAAACCAATCGCGGCTTTGAAAAAAGAAATCAAATCTGCGTCTTAATCCCTTCTACATCAGGTCTCGATTCAAACAAATTGAAAATTATGAAATTCCTATCGGCAATAGGTCTTAATCCCTTCTACATCAGGTCTCGATTCAAACTATTAATCGTGCTAACAGTCTTTATGGTATAGAAGTCTTAATCCCTTCTACATCAGGTCTCGATTCAAACCCATGCCATGGCGCATGGCGACATTAGCGCAGCTGTCTTAATCCCTTCTACATCAGGTCTCGATTCAAACAGACTCAAGGCCGAAAATAAGGCATTGAGACTTCGTCTTAATCCCTTCTACATCAGGTCTCGATTCAAACCAGACCCCTATTCAATGCTGCCGATGCAGGCAGCGTCTTAATCCCTTCTACATCAGGTCTCGATTCAAACGGCTGGGGGTGTTTTTCTCCTTCATTTTCAGTGGGTTACAGGGAGGGTTGACAGAAATCGCGTGCACGCAAAAGTGACACTGCCTCAATCCGGTGACACCTGCGGCGCCGGCATGCCGGGCAGGATGCGCCACCACCCGCGGATGGTTATCGCAGCAGGGCATCGTTCGCGTCGGCGGGCAGTTGCGGCGGCAGCCGGCGCAGGCCAAGCGGGGCGGTTTCCTGCAACAGGGCATCGAGGAACTCGCCGGCCAGCCAGTCGTGAAAGGCGCGGCCGGCGGCGGCGCCGACCGGGGCGAAACCGTGCGCCAGGATGGAGGCGTTGCGGGCGCGCAGGTAGTCGAGCATGGGCTCGCGGCGGTCGCGGTGCCAGGCCGCCAGCGGTCCCCGGGTGTGTTCGGCCACCAGCCGCCAGGCTTCGTAGAGCCCGGCCTGGCGCTTGCCGTCGCGGTTGGGCGGCAGCTGCGGCACCCAGTCGGGCGGCAGATCGCCGGTGCTGACCTGGCAGTCGCGCTGCAACAGCCATTGGGCGGTCCATTCCAGCAGCCGGTACAGGCGCGCGACGCCGTCGTCATGGCGACCCTGGGCGAAGCGCCGTTCGGCGTTGCGGTACAGGTCCAGGAGTTGCGCGGCCTCGCGTTGCAGCGGCTCGCCCTCGGTCAGGACGCGCAGCACGCCCAGCAGCGGGCGGGTGTCATTGGCCAGGGCGGCGGCATAGCCGTGCAGGCGCTGGAAGGCGCCGGCGTGGTCGAAGGCGTCCCAGGCGGCGAAGGCGGCGCTGAGGTCGCGGGCGCGGTTGAGCCGCCCGCGCAGGGTGGCGTTGGCGGGTGTGGGCAGGCGGCGCAGGCCGGCCTCGGCCTCGGCGTAGGCATGCCGGGTCCAGGCGTTGAGGTAGGGCTGCATGCGCCGCTGCAGGCGGATCGCCTCGATGGTGGCGGGCGCGGCGGTCTCGGCGCCGTCGCGCACCCGCACCAGGTCGACGCGGTTGCCGGTGACCAGTTGCAGTTCGACGTCCTCGCTGTCCAGGGCGGCGAGCACCAGCGCGGCGCTCATGCTCTTGGTGCCGCCGGTATAGTCGGCGAGGAGGCGTGCCTGGGGGTAGCGCCGGCGCAGGTCGGCCAGCGCTTCCCGGCACAGGCCGTGGATGGCGTCCAGGTCGTCGCTGGGCACCCGGCGCAGTTCGTAGCGACCGGCGGCCAGTCCGCACTGGCTGGGAATGTTGGGCAAGGTGGGCTTGTCATCGGTCGGCCTTTCCCTGATGCAGAACCCCTGCCCTTCGATCTGCGCGTCCGAGCCGGCCTTGCCGGTGTTGGGGTCGGGACCGGTGCAGAGGAAGCAGACGTAATCGGCGCCGCTTTCCTGGATGGCGCGGACGATGGGGACATGGGAGCCGCCGACGGTGCACAGCAGCAGGGTGCGGAGGTCGGGCGCGGGTGCGGGGTCGTTCATGCGCGATGGCGTGGGTTGGGGGGTTGGAGTCAGGGTTCGGGGACCGGCGCCTCAGGCGTCGCCGCGCAGGGCGGCCAGCCTGAGCTTCTTCAGGGCTTCCTTGTCGATGCGATCGACCACCCGGGGCAGCCACTCGGTGATGGCGTCGGCCACGGCGCGCTTTTCCGCGGCCGTCCAGTCGGCGCTTTCCCGGGCGTCCCTGGCCAGTTGCTGGGCCAGCTGGTGATACTGGGTGTTCTGGCGGTCCTTGCCGCCGCGCAGCTCCTCGGCGCGCTGGGCCATGGCCTGGCGGAAGTCCTCGACCCGGCGCAGGTTGGGCGTCAGGGTCGCCCGCCGTTCGGCTTCGGCCACCGCCCGGGCGGCCGCCTGCTCGGCCTGCTGCCGGGCCGTGGCCGCCTCGGCCTGGCGCCGCGCCAGGATGGCGGCACGCTCGGCGCGTTGGCTGGCTTCCCGTTCGGCAAAGGCCCGCGCCTCGGCCCGCCAGGGCTCGCAAAGGGCCTCCAGCGCCGGCCAGGCCGGGGCGTCCGCCGCGCCCGGCGTCGCCTCGACCAGCACCCAGCCGAACGGCAGCAGGTCGGCGCGCTGGTCCCGTTCGCCGGCCGCCAGCCAGAGGGTCCTGGCGGCATCGGCTTCGTCCGCCGGCTGCCCCTTGCCCTTCATGATGCGGATGCGGCGTGCGCCGTTGAGCGTGACCGATTCCGCCCCCGAGTGCCGCCCCACCCGCAGCAGGAAGACGTCGCCCGCCTCGATCCTCGGCTTGACCAGCGCGATCAGCTGGTCGATGGCGTCCACCCAGGCGGCCGCGACGTAGCCGCGCGTCTGCATGAGCTGGATTTCGGCGGTCAGCCGGGGCCGGTAGAAGGCATTGCAGGCATCGGCCAGCTGGCGCAGGGAATAGCGCAGCTCGCGCGCCGGCAGGTTGCCGCTGGCGCCGGCGGCCTCGACGCGCTGGAGGTTGAGCGTGGCGCGGAAGGCGCGCGTCTGGAAGGCCGACACGCATTCGAGGAACTGCGCCAGGTTTTCGGCCATGGCCGGGATTTCCCGGCCATGCCTGTCCCTGACCGGCGCCTTCTTGCGATTCACGGCCAGGCGCACGTCGGCGGCCGGCCAGTCGGCTGGCCCCTGCCACAGGGCGTCGCCCAGCTGCACCAGGCGCATGGAGTCACGTTCCAGTTGCTGCCGGCCGCACTCGGGGTCGCGGTAGCGGAACAGCCGCCCCTGCAGCTCATGCAGTCCCTTTTTCTCGAACGGCCTCCGGCCGTTGTTTTCCCGGTCGAGCAGCGCGGTGCGCAGCGCGCCCTTGAGCGAGGAGCCGTACAGCACCGGCTTGCGGGTCGCGGCATGGTAGGCGCAGCGCTGGATTTCCAGCTGGTTGAGCACCTGGCGACCGCCGCTCTCGACATTGGCGGCCTGCCCGATGCGACTGGCGTGCAGCGCGGCGAAACCGGGCAAGGTGGGGATGCGATTGATGCCGACGGGGATCAGGCGCTCGCGCCGCTCGTGGAAGAAGCGCTGCAGGGACTTGATCATCTCCGGACCGGGCCGGCCCTGGGCGATGGCGAGCAGATGGCGGCGGTCGCGCTCGTCCAGGGCGGCCATGACCGCGCCGGTGTCGAACTCGTGCAGCACGCCGGCCTCGTCGATGACGTACTGGGTCGGCTCGTAGGTTTCCCCAGTGCCGATATGCACCGGCGCCAGCGGGGTGATGTGCAGGGTATGGCTGTCGTGGGTGCTCATGCGATAGCCCTCCCGGGCAGGCGGATGCCGACCACCGGCGCGTAGCCTTGCTGCACGGTCCCGGCCAGGGCGGCGTTGCGGGTCATGCGGCCGTTGCCGCCCAGGCCCTGGCCCAGCCAGGGCCGTGCCGGCGTGGGCAGCGCGGCCTCCGGCCCGGTGGCGAGCACGGCGCCGGTCTGCGCCAGCAGCACCGGGGTCTTGAACGGGCTGCCAAGGTGCACGCCGAGGTCACCGTGGCGGCCGAAACGGGTGAAGGTCTGGTAGAAGCTGCGCGCCGGGTCAAGGCCCAGCCCCTGCGGCGCGCAGGGCGCCAGCGTGAGCCAGGCATCGGCGCCCGGCTGGCTGGGCAGTTCGGCGGCCTCGGCGGCCACCACGGCGAACTTGCCGAGCCCGACGCTGGCATCGCGGCCGACGCCGTAGGCGCCCATGTCCGCCAGCGCCTGCCGCAGTTCGGCCAGGCTGAGGCGGCGCTCGTCGAGCACGGCATGGACGGCCAGCCGGACCGGTTCGTTGCCGCCGGCGCCGTACCAGTGGCGGGTCTGCGTGTAGGGCGCGAAGGCCTCGCCATCGGTGGTGCCGGTCAGGCGGTGCAGGCTGTTGTGCGGCTGCGGATGGGCCTCGGGCCGGGCACCGGCGACCTCCCCGCCTGGCAGGCAGTGCCTCAGCCAGGCTTCGACCGGCGCGTCGTGCCGCTCCCACGGCAGCCAGGCCCGCCGCTTGGCGGCCTTGCGGTCCAGGTCCGGCACCGGGTCGAAGCAGAAGCCGGGCAGCGCGGGGCGCGGCAGGTAGCCCAGCGGCAGGGCATCGGACAGCACCGCGAAGGGACGGCTCTCGGTGTAGCCGTCGAGCAGCTCGACCAGCCGGTCCTGGCCGTGGCGATGGCGCAGGCTCCAGCACAGCTGGCCGAACAGGCTGTCGCCCAGCGGGGGGCCGCCGAAGGCGGATAGGGGTTGCAGGGTCAATCGGTAAACGGTCATGTCGGGTGTCCTGGCTGTGTTCGACGGAGCCGCGCCGGCGGTCCGCCCGGGGCGAACTCAGGCCGCCGCGCCGAAGCGGACCGCGTCGACGTGCCCGAGCACATCCGCGCCGTCCAGCGCCAGCTGGCTGAAGCGCAGCTTGCCGTAGCCGCGCGAGCCGGAGCCGCCGAGGCCGGTCAGCTCCAGCAGCTTGAGCCCGCGCCAGACCATGGGCAGCAGAGCGCTGTCGCCGGCGTGGACGCGCAGGGTCAGGTTGAAGCTGAAGCGGGCGCCGGCGGGCACGCGCTCGGTATTGCGCGGATGCTCGGCGACGCCCCGGATGCGGTCGATCATGTTCTCGGACTTGGTTTCGGTCAGCAGCAGGTTGCGGTCGTTCATTTCCCGGATCCAGGCCGGTTCCAGCGCGCAATCCCAGAAGGCCAGCCGGGTGGGACCGATCTCCGTGACCAGCTCAAGGTTCTGGCCGGCGCCTTCCGGCGCGCCGCCGAACAGGCGCAGCAGGTTCTTGGCGGCGGGCCGCGTGGCTTCCGGCAGGTCGCGCAGGTGCCGGAAGCCCAGGGGATTGCCCTGGGTCGCGCCGACCACGCCGAGATCCCATTCCAGCAGGCTGCGCATCTTGCCCTTGACGCTGGAGCCGGGAATGTAGGGCTCCTGGGTCAGGGGGTGCTTGATGACCGGATTGTCGGTGCCGCCGATGTGCATCTCCGTGTTGCCGGAGCCGATGTGCAGGCCGGAAAGCAGCTCCAGCGTGCCGGTGAGTTTCTGGATATCGATGAGTTGCATGGGGTTCTCTCCGTCTCAGTTGTCGCCGCGTTCCTGTTTGTAGAAACCCATGAAGGCTTCCCAGAACAGCTTGCAGGTGGTCAGGGTCCCGGCGTCCGTCACTTCCGACAGGGTGTGATGCAGCAGGTTGACGAAGGTCCGGTCGACCAGCTTGCGCCCTTCGGCATAGGCCGCCTTGGCATTGATCATCAGGATGAAGGGCAGGTATTCGGCGAATTTCCCGGGCTGCTGGCTGGCGCGGGTTTCCCACAGCACCAGTTCGTCGTAGAAGCGCCGCAGCTGGGTGGATTTGTTGCGGGACTTGTCCGCGCCCGCGACCGCCCTGGCCGCCTCCTGGGCGATGCCGTTGAAAAGTTGGGCGCCGATCGGTTTCGCCAGCCGGATGCCGCCGGGGTCGTAGACCGGTCCCCGGTCCTCATGGCCATGGTTGCGACCGCCGCCCTGGTTTCGATAGTTCTGCTGTTCCGCCATCTCGGCCTCCTCAATCCCGTTGCTGATACAAGTAAGTGAACAGGGCGATCTTGTAGGCCGCCCCGAACCGTTCGATGCCCTCGCGGGCGATTTCCGTCGCCAGTTCGGCGGCCAGCGCCCGGCGCCGGCGCTCCACCGCCTCGCGATCCTCCCCGCCGCGGATGCGGCTCTCCACCAGGCGCCGGGTGCGGTAGGCGAACCAGGCATGCCAGAGCGCGTTGTGCGGTTTATCGCCGATCCCGGCCGCCATGTCGGTCAGCTGCAACAGCCCGTAGAGATAGCCGGTGGACAGCCCGACGTCCCGGGCCATGCGCGCCAGCCGCGCCTCGCTGCGGCGCAGGGCGTCGAAGCGGTCCCAGCTCACCGTCTGGCCAAACACGGCGACGGCGTTCTTGGCCGCGCCGGCTTCCCCGTCCGGGCCGGGTTCCTGATGGACCTTGGCCGCCTCCAGCGCCGTCTCGGCCAGCCGCGCCAGGTGGCGGATCGGCAGGCCGGGTTTGGTCATGGACAGCCCGGCCGAGAAGTGGATGTCGGGATTGCCGGCGACGAAGCGGGCGAACTCGCTTCGCATCCGCCCCGCCAGCGCCAGCGTGGAATGCCAGGGTCCGATGAGGAAGAAGTCGTCGCCGCCGGCGAACACGGTGTAGGTGTTGCGGTAGCGCCGGATGCCGTCCTCCTCGCCATGGGCGCAGAGCCAGGGCAGGTAGACCGCGAAGAAGGCGTTCACCTGCCGCGACAGCGCCGCCCATTTGGCGAAGGTCGGCCGCTCCAGCCCCCGCTCGAAGAGGGTCCCGAGGTTGTCGACATCGCCCTTGAGCGTCATCAGCGCTTCCTGGCCGACCCAGGTCTTGCCGTCCTCGTGCAGGCGCCGGTCGTCGCGGGCCAGATGGTTGAGGGTCTTCGGTTCGTCCGGATGGGGGACGGACGCGCCCGGGTGCTCCAGCCCCCGGTAGAGCTCCGCGTCCCAGGCGTTGGCATCGTCGAAGCGTGGCACGTAGGCGTTGATGCAGCGGCGGGCGTAGCCGTTCCAGAGCGGGTCCGTGAAGCCTTCCGGCAGCGAGAAGTCCCAGCAGCGGCGCAGGTTGCCGCTGCGGGCCTCGCGGCCGAAGCGGCCGGTTTCCGCCTCGCCGCGGGTGAAGCGGATCCGGTAGCCGAAGATGTCCAGCCGCAGGGTCTGATGGTCGAGCGGCTCGCGGGTGATCAGCACCCGGTCCTGGGTGGCCAGGCAATGTCCGATGTCGATCTGGTCGGCGGCCAGCGCACTGGCCCAGACGCCGGGCGACAGCTCCACCGTGGCCGGCGAACGCCCGTCGACGCGGCACTCGCCGCGCCCGGGATGGAAGGCGTCGAGAAAGTCCTCGAACAGCGCCGGCGGCGGCGCTTCGGCGCACAGCCCGAAGCGCCGCAGCTTGACCGCCTCCAGCTGCTCGAACAGGCGCCGGACGAGCGTCTGGAACGGACTCGCCGCGCCCGCCGTCCCGGAACGGAAATCGTCGGCCCGGGCCGGCAGCCGGGCGAGGCCGATGCCGACGCGGCCGTGGGTATGGCGCAGGAACCAGGCGTCGAACTCGGCCTGCACGGCCGCCAGCGCGTGCGCCGATGCCGGCGTGTTGGGGGCGACGATGAGGAACTTGCCGGCGGCATTGACCACCTGGCTGGTGGGCGGCAGATCCAGCGCTTCCAGTACCCGCAGCGCGGCCAGTTCCGCCAGCAGCGAGACCTGGAAGGAACGCCCGCGCAGCAGCTTGGCGGCGCGTTTCTGGGTCTCGCCGCCGGTGGCGAAGATGAAGTCCTGGATGCCGTGGAAATCGCCCTGGATCAGCAGGAATTTCTCGCTCTCCCAGGCATCGTGGGCCAGTTCGCCGGCGGCGCGCTGGTGATCCCACTGGGCGCGCAGCGATTCCCGGGTCGTGGCCGGATCGTCGTTGCGGTCGGCGTGATAGCGCCACAGCGCGACGGCCAGGGCGGCGGCGGTGCGCGAATGATCGTACAGCGACACCTCCGGCCTGATGCCGCCGGTGGTGGCCGAGGGAATGGCGTGGGTATAGGTCTGCCAGAGGCTGTCGAAATGGTCCAGCCACAGGGGCAGGTTGCCCCGATGGCTGGCGGGGATTTGCGGGATGGCGGCGGTGAAGCCTTGCCAAAGCGCGCGGTACTCGGCCTGCGCCCCGGCGTTGCCGGCGGTTTCGCAGTCGGCCGCCGGCACCGGGAACAGGGCGCTGGGCGAGAGCGGCGCGAGCGGGTAGCGGTAGTCCGGCACGGCGGGTTCCGCCCGGCCGTCCAGGCGGATCTGCTCCAGCAGGGTCCACTGCCGCTGGGTGTAATGGTTGAGTTTCCGGCCATCGTCGTCGGCCGCTGCGTTGTAGCTGGCGAACGCCTCGCGCTCGAAACCGGAGGCCAGCCGGTCGGCGCTGGCGACGATCCATTGCAGGAAGGTATCCGGCCGGTGATGCCGGGCGGCGGCGTTGATGATGGAATCGTCGGCGTTGCGCTCGCCCCAGGGCGCGAAGGGGGTCATGACATCGCCCACCAGCTCGGGCAGGTGCGCCTCCAGCAGGTCGAAGCCGATGGCGGTATAGGCGGCGTGGACATGGGTGGACCGGCCCTTGAAACTGGGGCAGTTGAGCTGCTTTTCCCGCTCGGCCCGGCTGACGCCGGCCGCGTCCTTCTCCTCGGCCTCGGCGATCCGCGCCCGTTCGGCGAACTTGCCCAGGTCGTGCAGGTAGGCCGCCAGGGCCACGCGGGTAGCGGCATTCAGTCGTTCCGGATTCATCCCAAAGTCCTCAGGTGCTCTTGATGAGAATTTGCCGCGGCGCCAGCCCGAGCCCATAGGCGGTGCGCGGCCGCGAGCCGAAGCCCTGGATCAGGTAGGCGGTCGCCGCCAGCGACAGCTGCTCGCGCAGCAGCCGGTTGACGCGGCTCTTGCGGCGCTCGAAGTAGTTCTTGTCCATGCCGGCCTGCAGGCCGGCGGCGACGCGTTCGAGGTCGCCGAGAGGGCCGACGATGTCGCGATAGGTGGCCATGAAGGCCCGCGCGTAGGCTTGGCTGGGCACGCCCTCGGGCGGACAGGTCAGGTGCGGCGCGGTGTCGTGGGCACGGCGCGCGAGCCAGGCGTAGAAGGCCCATTCGGCGGGCGGCAGCTCGACTGGCCGCCCGCCCGCCAGGATCAGGCGCCGGCGGATGTCGAGTTCCAGCGCGGGCGCTGCCAGGCTGCGCTGGGCGGCCTGCACTGTGGCGGAGAAGCTGGCGCGGCCGCTGAGCAGGGATTCCGGCAGCCCCAGCCGCAGGCGCACGAAGGGGATGTCGGCCAGCGTCACATGGGCATCGCGGCTGTCCAGCGGGCGTGGGTCGGGCGGCTGGCCGTAGATGATGTCCGGGTAGGGCGTCGGGTAGAAGAAGCCCGGATGCGATTCGAACGGTGGACTGACCAGCACATGGGTCAGGCGGTCCTGCGGCCGTCCGAACAGCGACAGGGCGTAGCCGGCGAAGAAGCCCAGGGTCTTGCGTCCGCCGGCCAGCGAGACATGCAGCTGGGCGTCGTCGTCGGCGGTGAGCCGGCGCACCCACTCGGTCACGGTGTCGGCCGCGGCGACATTGTCCGCGCCATCGCGGATGTCGGCGAGCGGCTGGCCGCCGGCGTCCCGCAGGACATGCAGGCTGTCGCGGTCGAACTGGATGGCCGGCAGCCGGTAATCGGCGCACAGGCGCCGGAACCAGCCGGGCTGGGCGCTGAGCAGTGTCAGCCGGGCGCGGGCGATGCCCTCCTCGGTGGAGAGCACGTGGACATGGGTCGGCAGCTCGGCCGGCCGTTCCCGGGCCAGCGCGTAGAGCGTTTCGGTCACGACCTGGGGCGTGAGACCGGCGATGCAGAGCAGGTGGCGGCGGGGGTAGGCGTTGCCCATCGCGGCGTGTAGGGTCCGTCCGTGGCGAGGAGGTCCTGAGTATCCGCGATGGCGGGAACTCAGGCGGGATCTGGCAAGCTTGCCGGGGCCAGCCGGTATTGCCCCAGCCCCAGCGTGGCGCCCTTGCCGGCATGGGTCCATTGCCCCAGCCAGAGATAGGGCCAGAACGGCCGGATGTCCGCGCCCCGCAGCAGGAATCCGCCATGCAGGCCGCCCATTTCGAGCGTCGTCTCCTGGCGGCTGGAATAGCGGGTCCAGTCGTACCAGCGCAGGGTCGGCCGGTGGTGGGGGACTTCCCGCGCCTGCCGCATGAGTTCGGCAAAGTCCGCTTCCAGCGGCCGCTCGGTATGGAAGTAGCTGAGCAGGGACAGCCGCCGCAGCAGGGCGCCGAACAGGTCGGCGAAGGCGAAGCGGGCCGGCGTGACCAGGTGATCCTCGCGCTTGATGCGCAGCGGCGTTCGCAGCTCGACCGCCACCCAGTCGGGCAGCGGCGGTACCGGCAGGGGTTCCTCCGGCGGCGTCCGCAGCGGCTCGCCGGGCGCGTAGATGGTCGCCCAGTCCTGCCGCGCCGGGCCTTGCGCCTGGCGGACCTCGACCAGCTCGAACGGCTGTCGCTGGCGGCCGAGACCGTCCTCGCCGGCCGCCGTCAGGGCATGGATGAAATACGGCAGCTGCCGCCGGGCCGCGCCGACCAGCGTGAGACCCAGCCGGTAGCGGGGGCCGCTCTGGCCGGGGATGATGCCCAGCACGAAGGGATGCGGGACGGCGCGGTATTTGCGCAGCCGGTCGGCGTCGGGTGGCGGCGGGGTCTCGAAGACGTAGGGAAACACGCAGCTGCGGTACAGCAGGCAATCCTGGCAGCGGGTGTCGCGGATGACGCAGACGCTGCGCTTGAGCGCCCAGCCGAGCGCGCCGCGCCAGGCCGAGCCGGGAAAGGACGGCAGGCGGACGGGCTCGCGGGTCTCGAAGCCGACCTCAAGGATGGTCAGCGGCAGGCTGAGTGGCATCGGAGCGTCGTCGGGCCAGGGGACTCAGACGCCCTCGGGATAGGCGTAGCTGTAGTGCTTGCGCAGCGGCTTGACCACTTCCCACTGGCTCTCCAGTCCGGCATGGAACGAGACCAGATCACCCGGGCCGATGCGGACCGGTTCGCCACCCGCCGGGGTGACGATGATTTCGCCCTCCAGCACGTAGGCCACCTCGGTTTCGTCGAAATCGATGCCGAAGGTGGAGGGCTCCTTTTCCCATATCTCCCAGCCGGCCACGCCGAGCTGTTGCAGACGGGCCGGGTCGGGACGGTGTTCGAGGGTGATCTTGCTCATGCTTGTCAGGGTTTTCCAGGGGGAGAGTGGCGTCGGATGCGACGGATGGCGACGTTCGGACAACTATTGAAACACTTATTACATGATGCATTTTATGGCCAAGCGAAGTCCAGCCAGCGAATCGATGCACACGCGGGGACGTCGTGTCGGCGGGGAATGTCCGGGATGACGGATGACGGCGAATGGCCCGGAACCACGTCGCCGGCGGAGTGTCTGCGCTGGGTGGCCTGCCGGCGGGCACGCGCGCCGGCCAGGCTGGGGCTTTGCGGCGGGCGTCGCAGGCCGCAGAATCGTCCTCTGTCACCCGGACCCATCCGCCATGGCCAGCATCGTCCTGATCAACCCGCGCTTCGAGACGTCCTTCTGGAGCTTCAGCCACGCCCTGCCGATACTCGGCCGGCAGGCGGTGACGCCAACCTCGGCCTTGCCGTTGCTGGCGGCCCTGACCCCGGCGGAACACGAGGTCCGGCTGATCGACGAGGCGGTGGAAGCCATCGACTACGACAGTCTGGCCGGCGCCGGCCTGGTCGGGCTGACCGGTATGATCGTCCAGCGCCAGCGCATGCGCGAGATCGCCGCCGAAATCAAGCGCCGGGGACTGTTCCTGGTGGTGGGGGGACCCTGGATCACGGTCCAGGAGGACGATCTGGCGGGGCTCGCCGATGTCGTTTTCGTCGGCGAGGCCGACCACACCTGGCCGCTGTTCCTCGCGGAATGGTCGGCCGGCCGCCACCGGCAGCGTTACGAGCAGGCGCAACGCACCGACATGACCGCCCTGCCCCCGCCGCGCAACGACCTGCTGCGGCTGGAGCGCTATCTCCAGGGCAGCGTGCAGATGTCACGCGGCTGCCCCTTTCTCTGCGAGTTCTGCGACATCATCGTCACCTTCGGCCGGCAGCCGCGCGTCAAGACGCCGGCGCAGGTGATCGCCGAGCTGGAGGCCTGGCGCCGGGCCGGCATGGGTGCGGTCTTCCTGGTGGACGACAACATCATCGGCAATCGCAAGGCCCTGCTGCCGATCCTCACGGCGATCGCGGCCTGGCAGCGCGAACACCGCTACTGGGTCTCGCTGCACACGGAGGCCTCGCTGAATCTCGCCGACGACGAGGAACTGCTGGACCGCTTCGTCGAGGCCAACATCCGCACGGTGTTCATCGGCATCGAGACGCCCAATCCGGCCTCGCTGCTGGAGACGCGGAAATTCCAGAACGTCGACAAGCGCCGCCGGCAGGCATCGTTGAGCCAGGCCGACGCGGAGGATTTCCTGATCGAGCGCATCCACCGCATCCAGCGCAAGGGCATCAAGGTCACCTGCGGCCTGATTGTCGGCTTCGATGCCGATACGCCCGCCATCTTCGACGTCCAGCGGCGCTTCCTGGCGCGCTCGGGCATCCTGCAGGCGATGGTCGGCCTGCTGTCGGCCATCCCGAAAACGCCGCTGCACGCGCGGCTGCTGGGCGAGGGCCGGCTGGACACCGACGATCCGCCCGCCTTCGGCACCAATGTGATTCCCGCCGGCATGAGCCGGGAGCAGCTGGCCCGGGGGTTTCTCGACCTGATCGGCGACATCTTCGAGCCCGACGCCTATTTCGACCGGCTGGACGACCTCTACATCCGTCGCCGCTTCTACGATCACGCCGAAAGCGTCCGGGTGCCCAACATCCCCCGCTGGCTACGGCTCAAGTACCTGCTGATATCGCTGTCGGTCACCGGCCTGCTGCTGGCGAAGCTGCTGCTGCACGCCCGCGACTGGCGGCTGCGCCGCCATTACCTGCGGCGGCTGGCCGACTTCGCCCGCAGTCGACCCTACCCCATGCGGTTCTTCGACTACGTCATGGAAAGCGTGTGCCACTACCACTTCTACCGGTTTTCCCAGGACATGGCCAAGGGACGCACCGGCATCGTCAATACGATGTAGCTGCCGCCGCCGGCGGACGGTGGCGGTTCAGTCCCGTCGCAGCAGGGCGTCGCCGATGCCGTCGAACAGCATCAGATTGCGCACCAGGGGTTCGGCGTCGACATGCAGGTCGCCCGAGAACGGGCGGCTGAAGAGGACCACCAGATACAGGTTGAGCCCGATCAGCAGGGCAACCATGCCGACCATCATCAGCTGCAGGCGGTAGCTCTCGACATGGAAGACGTAGCTGAAGACCACCGTGATCACCGCGCCCACGCACAGCACGAACCACTCGACGGCCGGCAGATCGTGCAGCGCGATGCCGGTCCGGGCGCGGCGCTCGTCGCGCAGTTCCAGGGTTTCCTGGACCAGGGAGGGATACAGCGCCTTCTGGTTCTCGGTCACCGGTTCGAGCTGCGTCGCCTCGTTGACCAGCTGCAGACTGATGTTGCGTACCGCCTCGTGCACCTGGCCGGCATCCATCATCGGCCATTCGCGCTCGATGACTTCGTGGGCATAGCTGCGGCACAGGGACTGGAGCCGCGCGGCAGGCTGCGGCGGCAGACGCTGGGCCAGCAGGTAGACATTGGCCAGGGCGTTGGCTTCCTTCTCGACGGTCTGGCGCGCCAGCTGGAAGGTCTGCATCGCGTCCACCACGATCAGCCCCAGCAGCACGGCATAGAGCGTGCCGCCGACGCTGAACATGTTGCCGGAGACATCGTGCACATGCCGCAGCCGGTCGAGCTCGAACCAGCGGCGGACCAGCCCCACGCCCGCCACCGAGCAGAAGACGAAGACCAGGACGAAGATCGAGCCGGTAAAGTAGCTTTCCACATCCAGCCAGGTGGGCATCGCCATTGTCATCTCCTGGTCGGCGGCAGTTCAATCATCCACGGATGGCGGCGCGTCGGCGAAGGCGCAGGGCCTGCCGGAACGGCACACGACCTGATACTGGATGCGCCGCTGGCAACCCTCGGCCCAGGCCTTGTATTCGCTGTAGAGTTCGTCGCTCCAGTCCTCCATGCGGTCGCCGCGGATCGGCCGGTCGGCGGTAGCATCGGCGCAGTGCAGGTCGCGCATGGCGCGCTGGCGGGCCATGAGCTGCACCTGGTCGGATTGGTCGGTGAGGGGCGGCAGGGCCGGGGAACAGCCGGCCAGCAGCGACAGCATCAGCAGCGGCACAGGTTTCATGGCGATCTTCCTGGGAAAAACATGAGGCATCCTGGGGCGAGTCGCCGGCATGGGGTACGCGCGGACGGACCTCGCCGCCGGCTGCAAGACAGGCGATGGATCGTACCCGGGGCAGGCCCCGGTTTTTTCGTCGGATGGACGGTCGCCGGAAGCGTGCCCCCGGGCGCTTCAGGCCGGCTGCGCAAGACCCGGGGCCGGCGGGTTGCCCGGCACGGCCAGCGCGTAGACCGGATAGCCGCTGTAGAGAATGTCCCCGGCCGGCGCCGCGCCCACGCAGCCGCCCAGCAGGGCAAAGGCCATCGCCATCATCAGCCGTCGCATGATCATGCCCTCCACGATCGCTCCAGGTGGGCATACTTCAACCGATTTTGGGACCGAGGGGAACCCCCTTGCCGGCCCTGCCCTGTCCTGCCCGCCGGGATCAGGGCCCGGGCGGGGCGTAGATCGCCTCCACCAGTTCCAGGAACCAGGGCGGGCGCAGCAGGACCACGGACAGGCCGATCGCGCCGGTGACCGGAACCGGCGCGATGTCCAGCAGCAGCAGCGCCAGCAGGGCGGCCACCACCTTCAGCCGCAGCCAGCCGTTCGGCGCCGGCTCCGTCAGACCGGTAGCGGCCGTTGGCCGCCCGTACAGAGCCCGCGTCGTGCGCAGCAGCCAGTCGGGCCGGGCCAGCACGGCATGCAGGCCGATCAGGCAGGTGATCGACAGCGGACCGAAACCGATCAGGCTGAGCCCCAGCATGGCCAGCAGGCACTGGAGCCGGGTGCTCATGGCCGGCAGCCAGCGGAGCAGGCGGGCCGGGGCGCGTTCATTCCCCCATCTGCAACAGCAGACCGCGCTGGCGGGCGATGCGGAACGACAGCCCGAACAGCGCCAGGCCCAGCGCGAGGTAGAGCAGGTTCAGCTCCACGGCCAGCAGGAAGTGTCCGGTGGAAAACACCCGGTCGCGCAGCACCGTGCGCATGCCCTCGAACACATGGCTGGACGGCAGGGCCCAGGCGACCGGCTGCAACCAGCCCGGCAGCACGGCGACCGGGTAATACACCCCGCTCAACGGCGCGAAGGCGAACAGGATGGCCCAGGCGAAGCCTTCCATGCCGAGGCCGAAGCGCAGCACCAGCGCCACCACGATCAGCCCGATGGCCCAGCCCATGACCATCAGGTTGGCAAAGAACGCCACCAGCGGCAGCCCCATGTCGTAGAGGGAATAGTGGTACAGCAGGATGGCGAGGCTCGACGCGATGCCGATGCCGAACGCCGTGCGCAGGAAGCTGACCGCGAGCAGCGACAGGGCCAGCTCGTGCGGGCGCAGCGGGCTGACGAACAGGTTGCCGAGGTTGCGCGAGTACAGCTCCTCGAAGAACACCAGGGACACGCCCAGCTGCGAACGGTACAGCACGTCCCACAGCAGGGTCGCGGCGATGAGCAGGCCCGAGGTCTGCGCGATCCACTCGCTCTGTCCGGCCAGGTAGCGGTTGATCAGGCCCCACAGCACCATCTGCACGGTCGGCCAGTAGGCCAGCTCGATCAGCCGCGGCCAGGACGCCAGCATCAGATAGCGGTAGCGCACCACCATGGCGTTGAGGCGGCCCAGGCTGCCGCGCAGGTCGGCAAGCCGACTCATGGATCGGATTCCCGGGCGATGTCGATGAAGACCTGCTCCAGCGTGTCGCGCCCGTAGCGGGCCAGCAGGTCCGCCGGCGCGCCCCGGTCGACGATGCGGCCCTGGCGCATCATCAGCACCGATTGGCACAGGCGTTCCACCTCCTGCATGTTGTGGGAGGCCAGCAGGATGGTGGCGCCGCTCTGGCGCTGGTAGTCGCGCAGGTAGGCGCGTACCTGGTCGGCGGTATAGGGGTCCAGCGCGGCGGTGGGCTCGTCCATGAGCAGCACATCGGGCCGGTTCAGCAGCGACTTGGCCAGCGACACCCGGGTGCGCTGGCCGGCCGAGAGCGACCCGTAGCCGCGTTCCAGCAGATGCCCCAGCCGGAGCGGCTCGGCCAGTTCCCGGATGCGCCGTGCCCGCGCGCGGATGCCGTACAGGCGCGCGTAGACATCGAGGTTCTGCCACACCGTCAGCCGGTGCGGGAGATCGACATAGGGCGAGGTGAAATTCATCCGCGGCAATGCCCGGAACCGGTCGCGGATCATGTCGATGCCATGGATGCGAATGTTCCCGGAACTTGGCAGCAACAGGCCGAGCAGCATGGACAGGGTGGTGGTCTTGCCGGCGCCATTGCCGCCCAGGAGGGCGTGGGTGGCGCCGACCGGCACCTCGAAGTCGAGCCTGTCGACCGCCAGGATGTCGCCGTAGCGCTTGCTGAGATGCCGAACCTGGATCGCGGGATTGCTCATGACGCGGCACAGGATAGCGGGTGCCGGGGGCGAGGCAAGTTTCCGGGCCTGCCGGCCGTATCCCGCCACCCGGGCATTGCACCGCGTGGCGGGACGGATACAATCCCGCAGCAGCCGGACCAGGAGAATAAAAGCATGAAAATTCAGTCGATTGGCAAACTCATGGCGATCCCCGCCCTGCTGCTGGCAAGCGCCCGGATCCCGGCCGAGGAACATACCGAGGAGGCCATCCGGCACGCCGGGCAGGCCGCGCGCGCCAGCGGCGATTCGGCCAGCGTCAAGGAACACGCCACGGAAGCCCTCAGGCATCTGGACGCCGCCAAGGCCGCCAACCGGGGCAATCCCGAGGCGTTGCAGCACCTGCGCCAGGGCGAGGCCAACCTCAACGAGGCCATCTCGCATGCCCGCCGCTACAACTCGCAGTCCGCTGGCGAGGAGGCCGGCGACGCCCGGCACCACCTCGAACAGGCGGGGGGCGGACAGCATCCGGCCCCGCCACCCGCGCCCCGGCCCTGAGGACAGGCGCGGGCCGGATCGATGAGGCGGCCGATCAGCGCTCGATCGCGTAAACCGATTGTGCATGGAATCGCTGTTCTGCTTTTGCTGCCGCCCGCTTACCATAGCCGCCCACGCCTACCCGCAGGAACCCCATGAAAAAACTGCTGTTCCAGTTCGACACCGACGCCCATCCTTCCGTATTCGATTGCGTCGTCGCCTACGACGGTGGCGCCGACCGGGTCATCGGTCACGGTCTCGTGACGCCCGACAACGTGGCGCCCCTGGTCGATGGCGCGATCTTCACCCGTCCGCCCAAGGACAAGCGGAACACCGCCATCTTCGTCGGCGGCAGCGACATGCAGGCCGGCCAGGCCCTGTTCGAGGCGGTGCGGCAGCGCTTCTTCGGCGATTTCCGCGTGTCCGTGATGCTGGACAGCAATGGCAGCAACACCACGGCGGCGGCGGCAGTGGCCAGGCTGATGGGCAGCGGCGAACTTGCCGGCAAGCGCGCGGTGGTGCTGGCCGGAACCGGTCCCGTCGGCCAGCGCGCCGCCGTCATGCTGGCGCGCGCCGGCACCGGGGAGATTCGCCTCACCAGCCGCCAGCAGAGCCGCGCCCGGCACGCCGCGGACGAGCTGCGCGCGCGCTTCGGCATCGAGGTGGTTCCGGTGGAGGCCTATGACAGCGACGATCGCGGCCGTGCCATCGAGGACGCCCAGGTCGTGATCGCCGCCGGCGCCAGCGGGGTCGAGCTGCTGCGGCCGGAACACTGGCAGGACCTGCCTGCCCTGGAAATGCTGGCCGATGCCAACGCCACCCCGCCGCTGGGCATCGGCGGGGTGGCGGCGATGGACCGGGGCGCCGAGCGCGCCGGCAAGATCGTCTGGGGCGCCATCGGTTTCGGCACGCTCAAGCTGGCCCTGCACCGCGCCTGCATCGCCCGGCTGTTCGAGACCAGCGACCTGGTGCTCGACGCCGAGGAGATCTTCGCCATTGCCCAGAGCCTGGCCTGAGAGCCCGGCGGCCGCGTTGACAAGCCGGGGCGAAAACCCACAATAGCCCGGGACGCGCCCGGCCGGCGGCTTTCACGGTAAACTTCGGGCAATTCCCTTACCCTCATCGCAATCCAGACATTGTCCCCATGATCGTTCGCAAAACTACCGTCGGGGTGCAGGTCGGCTCGGTACAGATTGGTGGTGGCGCACCCATCGTGGTGCAGTCCATGACCAACACGGACACGGCCGACATCGACAGCACCGTCCAGCAAATCCACGAACTGGCCCGGGCGGGCTCGGAACTGGTCCGCGTTACCGTCAACAACGAGGCCTCGGCCGAGGCGGTGCCCCATATCCGCGACCGGCTGGCCGCCAGGGGCTGCAACGTGCCCCTCATCGGCGACTTCCACTTCAACGGCCACAAGCTGCTGGAGAAATACCCGGCCTGCGCCGAGGCCCTGGCCAAGTACCGCATCAATCCCGGCAACGTCGGTCGCGGCTCCAGGCGCGATCCGCAGTTCGCGCAGATGATCGAGTTCGCCTGCCGCTACGACAAGCCGGTCCGCATCGGCGTCAACTGGGGCAGCCTGGATCAGGCGGTGCTGGCCAGGCTGCTGGACGAGAACGCCCAGCTGGCCGAACCCGAACCTCTGGAAGCGGTGATGCGGGAAGCCGTCATCGCCTCCGCCCTGGAAAGCGCCCACAAGGCCATGGAGCTGGGGCTGCCACAGAACCGCATCGTCATCTCCTGCAAGCTCAGCCGGGTGCAGGAACTCATCGCCGTCTACCAGACGCTGTCCCAGCGCTGCAATTTCGCCCTGCACCTGGGCCTCACCGAGGCCGGCATGGGCTCCAAGGGCATCGTTGCCTCCAGCGCCGCCCTGGGCGTGCTGCTGCAACAGGGCATCGGCGACACCATCCGCGTCTCGCTGACGCCGGAACCGCAGGAAAACGACCGTACCCAAGAGGTCATCGTCGCCCAGGAGATCCTGCAGACCATGGGGCTGCGCTCGTTCCTGCCCCTGGTCACCGCCTGTCCCGGCTGCGGACGCACCACCAGCACCTACTTCCAGCAGCTGGCCCAGGACATCCAGACGCACATCCGCCACAAGATGCCGGAGTGGAAGAAGCGCTACCACGGCGTCGAGGACATGCAGGTCGCCGTCATGGGCTGTGTCGTCAACGGCCCCGGCGAGAGCAAGCATTCCAATATCGGCATCAGCCTGCCGGGCACCGGCGAGGACCCGGTCGCGCCCGTCTACGAGGACGGCGTGAAAACGGTGACGCTGAAGGGCGACCGCATCGCCGAGGAATTCCAGGCCCTGGTGGAGCAGTACATCGACAGCCACTACGGGCGCAAGACCCCGGCCCCGCCCGGGGCGACCGGCTGAGCGAACCGACCGGCGCGGGCGCGGGCCAGGCCCCGCGCCCTTCAGCCGCGCGCCAGACGGCCGGCGCAAGCAGAACCGTCCACCGTCGCTGCCGCTTGCCGCGACGACGGGCCGCATGATCCGGCCCTTGCACCGACGCTGTCGGTGATATCACCCATCCTTAGTTTGTTGCCAACCGAATCGGAGGACTCTCTGCCGATGCATACCGTTTGCCGAACCCTGGCCGGCCTGGTGACCGCGCTCGCGCTGGTCGGCTGCGCCAGCCAGCCAGAAACCGTCACCCAACTTGGCCATCCGTCGTCCCTTTCCCGCAAGAAACAGCCGAAACGCTACCTGAACATCCCCATGGAGACGGCCTACTCGCCGCCGTTCAGCTTTCCCCAGGGCGCCCGGTCGATCGACGATGCGCTGTATGCCTTTGCGCCGGCCGCGCTGGAGCAGCTGAAACCCTATTTCCGCAAGGCCGGTGTTGCCTACCCGCCACGCGAAATCGCCCTGATCGCCATCAAGGACGAGCGCAAGATGGAGCTCTGGGCGCGCGACGGCGACAAGTTCCGGCTGATCCGTTCCTACACCATCAAGGCCGCCAGCGGCATGCGCGGACCCAAGCTGCGCCAGGGCGACCGCCAGGTGCCGGAGGGCGTCTACCGCATCAGCCGGCTGAATCCCAACAGCAACTATCACCTGTCCATGAAGGTCGACTACCCCAACGACTTCGACCTGCTGCATGCCGAGTACGATGGCCGCAGCGACCTGGGCGGCGATATCTTCATCCACGGCAAGAGCGTGTCGGCGGGCTGCCTGGCCATGGGCGACGCCGCCATCGAGGAACTGTTCGTGCTGGCTGCCCATGTCGGTCCGGAGAACATCAGGGTCATCATTTCCCCCAGCGATCCGCGCCAGCGGCCGCTGGATGCCAGCCTGCCCAACCTGCCGTCCTGGACACCGGAGCTGTACGAGCGCATCACGCGCGAGATCTTCGCCGTGACCCAGGCCAAGCCGCCGATCAAGCTGGCGCACAGCAGCAACGCCTATCCGCTCTACCGCCCGGCCAACTGAGGCCGGCCTCGCCCCGGGCGGCGGGGCGGAAAAACCGCGACCCGGGACCGAACCGCCAGCCGTCGCGGCGGTCCCACTCGCCGTCCCCGTTTCCCCCGCGAGCCTGCCTCATGACTGTCCCGCTGCACCTCACGCCCGCATTCGCCGCCTTCGATCCCCTGGCGTCCTTGCAACCGCTGGCCGGCCTCGCGGACTGGCTGGGGTTGCGCTATGTGGAGGAAATCACCCATCGGCGCAAGGTTCGCAACGGCCGGCCCGAGGACAACCGCGTCAGCTGCGAGCGCGGCGTCATGGTCGAGGCGCTGGTGGACGGACAGATCGCCTACGCCGCCACCAGCGACCTGTCGCCGGCGGGACTGCGCCGCGCCGGCGAACGCGCCGCCGGTCTGGCGCGGCGGCTGGCCTCGGCGAAGGTCTTCGCCTTCAGTCCGGCGCAGCGGCCGCCGACCACCGGGCGCTACCAGGGGCCCGGCGAGCGCTGGCTGGACTCGACCAGCCTGGCCGAATTCAGCGACCGGCTGGTGCAGGCCTGCCAGCGGCTGCGGGCTTCCGGACGGATTGTCACCACCCTGGCCGAAGCCACCCTGGTGGAACATGCCACGCGCTATGTCTCGACCAGCGGCGCCGACATCGACCAGCGGCTGCACCTGAGCGGCCAGCATTTCGCCGCCATCGCCCATCACCGCGGCGAAACCCAGCAGCGTTCGCTGAACGGCCCGACGGCCCGCTGCTGGCAGGGCGGCATCGAGCATTTCGACTGGGACACACTGCTGGAGGACTGCGAGCGGGTCGGGCAGCAGGCGCTGGAGCTGCTGGATGCCGAGGATTGTCCCGACGCCACGCTGGACCTGGTCCTGGCGCCGGACCAGATGCTGCTGCAGATCCATGAGTCCATCGGCCATCCGCTGGAACTGGACCGCATCCTCGGCGACGAGCGCAACTATGCCGGCTGGAGCTTCGTCAAGCCGGAGGACTTCGGCCGCCTGCAATATGGCAGCCCGCTCATGAACGTCAGCTTCGATCCGACCCTGGCGAGCGAATTCGCCGCCTACGGCTACGACGATGCCGGCACGCCGGCCACCCGCGAATACCTTATCCGCGAAGGCCGGTTGCTGCGCGGGCTCGGTGGCCTGGAGAGCCAGGCAAGGCTGGGATTGCCGGGCGTGGCCAATTTCCGCGCCGCCGGCTGGAACCGGGCGCCCCTGGACCGCATGGCCAACATCAACCTGGAATCGGGCACGGCGACGCTGGAGGAGCTGATCGGACAGGTCGAACACGGGGTCTGGATGGAGGCCAACCGCTCCTGGTCGATCGACGATTACCGCAACAAGTTCCAGTTCGGCTGCGAGTACGCGCGGCTGATCGAGGACGGCCGGCTGACCCGGGTACTCAGGAACCCGAACTACCGGGGCATCACCATTCCCTTCTGGCACGCACTGGCGGCGGTCGGTGATGCCGCCAGCTTCCGCGCCTACGGCACGCCGTTCTGCGGCAAGGGCGAGCCGCACCAGGTCATCCGCGTCGGCCACGCCTCTCCGCCCTGCCTGTTCCGTGGCGTGCAGGTCTTCGGAGGTGCCGCATGAATTTCGTCGACCGGACCCTGGCGCTTTTCGACGAGCTCGGCGATACCTGCTGCGCGGCGTTGCGGGAGGGGGAGGAACTGGCGCTCGGTCTGGCCGCCGAGGACCAGACCTACCTGCGCCTGAACGGGGCGCGCGTGCGGCAAGCGACGGCGGTCGAACAGCGGCGCCTGAACATGCAGTTCCAGTCACGCGGTCGCCGCGTGGCCTATGCCTTCGACCTCGGCGGAACAGCGGCATCCGATGCCGGCATCGCGCTGTCGCTGCTGGCGCGCGCCCGGCGGGAGGTCGAGGCGCTGCCGGCCGACCCCTTCCTGACGCCGATCCAGGCACTGGGCGTCAGCGACGAGCGGCATGCCGGCGAGATGCCAGAACCCGGCGAGGTGCTGGCCACGATCCGTGAAGCCGGCGCGGCGGGCGATCTCACCGGACTCTACGCCGCCGGCCCGCAGCTGCGCGCCACCCGCAATTCCGCCGGCACCCGCCACGCCTACGCCAGCGAGCGTTTCTTCCTCGACTATTCCCTGTATACCGTCGATACGCGGGGCGAGAACAAGGCCGTCAAGGACCTGCATGCCGGCCGCCAGTGGCAGGCCGAGGCCCTGGCGAGCCGGATCGAGGCCTCGCAGCGGCAGCTGGGCGCCCTGGCCGGCGCCAGTCGCGAGCTGGCCCCGGGCGATTACCGCGCCTACCTGGCGCCGGCCGCGGTCGATGCCCTCGTGGCCATGTTCTCCTGGGGGGCGGTCAGTTATGGCGCCAGCCGGCGCGGCGATTCGGCCCTGAGCCGGCTGATCGAGGGGACGGCGGCGCTCTCGCCACTGTTCACGCTGCGGGAAAATTTCGCCCTGGGACTGTGCCCGCGCTTCAACGGGCTCGGCGAGATGGCGCCGCTGACGGTGCCGGTCATCGAGCAGGGCCGGCTCGGGCAGTTGCTGACCAGCACCCGCTCGGCGCGCGAATATGGCGTCGCGGGCAATGCCGCCGATCCCGGCGAGGGCCTGCGCTCCCCGGAACTGGCGCCGGGCACGCTGGCCGATGAGGATGTCCTGTCAGCCCTGGATACCGGGCTTTACATCGGCAATCTGCACTATCTCAACTGGAGCGGCCTGCAGCATGCCCGCCTCACCGGCATGACCCGCTATGCCTGTTTCTGGGTGGAGGGCGGCAGGATCGTCGCGCCCATCCGCGACCTGCGCTTCGATGAAAGCCTGTATCGCCTGTTCGGAGCGGAACTGGAAGCCGTCACCGCCAGCAGCGAGACCTTGCTGAATACCGACACCTATGGCCAGCGGGCCCTCGGCGGCAGCCAGGTGCCCGGCATCCTGGCCCGGCGATTCCGTTTCACCCTGTAACCGCCGCGCCGGGGAAACCGGCCGCCGACGGAGCGACAGCCGGAATCGGCCCCGCCGGTGGCGCTACATCCCGCTGCGGAACGGCAGGCCGCGCATCATGTTGCCCTTCATGCCGCGCATCATGCCCAGCAGGTTGCCCTTCTTGAACTTCTTCATCATCTTCTGCATCTGCTCGAACTGCTTGAGCATCTTGTTGATGTCCTGCAGGTCCGTACCCGAGCCGCGGGCGATGCGCTGCTTGCGCGAGTTGTTGATGATGTCGGGGTCGGCCCGCTCCTGCCGGGTCATCGAGTCGATGATGACGATCTGCTGCATCCACTCGTTGTCGGTGATCTTTTCCTTGACGTGCTGCGGGACATTACCGGCGCCGGGCAGCTTGTCCATCATCGCGGTGAGACCGCCCATGCTCTTCAGCTGCTGGAGCTGGTCGTAGTAGTCGTTGAGGTTGAAGGCCTTGCCCTTCTGGATCTTCTTGACCAGCTTCTCGGCCTTGGTCTTGTCGATCTTCCTCTCGGCTTCCTCGATCAGGCTGAGCATGTCACCCATGCCGAGAATGCGCGAGGCAATGCGGTCCGGATGGAAGCGCTCCAGGGCGCCGGTCTTCTCGCCGATGCCGAGGAACTTGATCGGCTTGCCGGTGATGTGCCGCACCGACAGTGCCGCGCCGCCGCGGGCGTCGCCGTCGGTCTTGGTGAGGACGACGCCGGTCAGCGGCAGCGCGTCGCCGAAGGCCTTGGCGGTGTTGGCGGCGTCCTGGCCGGTCATGGCATCGACCACGAACAGCGTCTCGATCGGCTTCAGCTCGGCATGCAGGGCCTGGATTTCCGCCATCATCGCCTCGTCGATGCCCAGACGGCCGGCGGTATCGATGATGACCACGTCCTTGTAGCGCTTGCGGGCATGCTCCAGGGCACCTTTGGCGATGTCCAGCGGGGACTGCGAGGGATCGCTGGGGAAGAAGTCGGCGCCCACCTCGCCGGCCAGGGTCTTGAGCTGCTCGATGGCCGCCGGGCGGTAGACGTCGGCACTGGCCACGACCACCGAGCGGCGCTCGTTTTCCTTCAGCCACTTCGCCAGCTTGGCAACCGTGGTGGTCTTGCCCGCGCCCTGGAGTCCGGCCATCAGGATCACCGCGGGCGGCTGGGTGGCGAGGTTGATCTTCTCGTTGCCGCCGCCCATGACGCTGACGAGTTCATCGTTGACGATCTTGATGAACGCCTGACCCGGCGACAGGCTGGTCTTGACATCCTGGCCCAGGGCCCGCGTCTTGACATGCTCGATGAAATCCTTGACCACCGGCAGCGCCACATCGGCCTCCAGCAGGGCCATGCGCACCTCGCGCAGGGTTTCCTGGATGTTGTCCTCGGTCAGGCGCGCCTGGCCACGGATCTTCTTGAGCGACTGGGTAAGGCGTTCGGTGAGGTTGTCAAACATCGGCTTGCGTCCTTGGGGCTGTTGGCTTGCGCCTTGCTTCATCTAGGCGCGGCATTATGCCAGACTAGCCGGCGGAGGGCATGAATACGATGGATTCACGGACAGCGGCCGTTCTGGCGATTCTGGGGTACCTGTTGGCGGTGGCTGGCATGCTGTGGCTGCTGCGCCGGGCCCTCGACGAGGGCGGCGAACAGCCGCCGCCGGTGCGCGCGGCGGGCCTGTCGCTGGGCGTGCTGGCGATGACCTGCCACGCGATCGCCCTGCTGGGCACCTACGACGCCGGGCACGGACCGAACTTCAGCTTCCTCGGCGCCCTGTCGCTGGTCACGCTGTCGATCAACGCCATGCTGATGCTGACCGCCCTATTCCGGCCGGTCGACAAGCTCGCCCTCATCACCTTTCCGCTGGCCAGCGCGGTGCTGCTGGCCAAGCTCGCGCTGCCCGAGGAAACCCGCGGGATCAGCAATCATTCCTGGCCGATGGCAACCCACATCTTCGCCTCCCTGCTGGCCTACAGCCTGCTCAACATCGCCGCCCTGCAGGCCTTGTTGCTGGCCGTGCAGGACCACTGCCTGCGCAGCCACCATCCGGACGGCTACCTGCTGCGCTCCCTGCCCTCGCTGCAGAGCATGGAAAACCTCATGTTCCAGCTCATCGGCGCGGGTCTGCTGCTGCTGACCCTGTCGCTGGCGACCGGCTTCATCTTCCTGGAAAACCTGTTCGCCCAGCACCTGGCGCACAAGACCGTGCTCTCTATCCTGGCCTGGCTGGTGTTCGCCGTCCTGCTGGTCGGCCGCCAGCGCTATGGCTGGCGCGGGCAGACCGCGGTGCGCTGGACCCTGGGCGGGTTCGTCGCCCTGATGCTGGCCTACTTCGGCAGCAAGATGGTGCTGGAACTCATCCTTGGCCGGACCTGACCGCGCCTGCGGCTAGCGCGGCAACAACTGCGCCAGCAGCGATGCCCGCAGGGGCGCCGGGACGGCCTGCCAGGCGGCGAAGGCGGCAAACGCCAGGAACAGCAGCCCGCCGGTCACGCTCAGCGCCCGCGGCGGCAGCCGTCGCACCAGGGTCTTGCCGGCCCAGACGCCGAGCGCCGAGGTCAGCGCCAGGGCGGCCGTGGCGCCGAGCCAGACCGGGATGGCCGGATCGGCGGCGCCCAGCCCGGCGACCGCGATCTGCGTCTTGTCGCCGAATTCCGCCAGGAAGATCATCAGGAAGGTGGTCGCGAAAATGCCGTGACCGGATTTTTCGCTGACCTCCTCGTCCTCTTCGGTGTGCCGCGACAGCAGGCTGCGCAGACCGAAGACCGCGAAGATCAGCGCCATGGCCAGGGCGACCGCCTGCTCCGGCAGCCAGCGACCGGCAACGGCGCCGAAGGCCACCGCCAGGGCATTGAGCACGGCGAAGGCCAGAACCGCCCCGCCGAATACCGGCCAGTGCCGGTGCCGCGCCGCGAGGGCCATGCAGACCCACTGGCTCTTGTCGCCCATTTCGGCGACCGTCACCAGAGCGAAGGCCGCCGCGGAGGCCCCCGAGACACGACTCCAGTCCACGACCGGCAGGCTGTGCTCCAGCCACGCGCCGGCCTCGGCGATCAGGTTGCAGGGCATGGGCTCAGGGCGTGGTCACCAGGTTGTCGAGGATCATCATGACGATGAAGCCGATCATGACGGCGAAGGTGGCGTAGCGCGCCTTGCCCTGCGCCTGGATGGCGGGAATGATGTCATCGCTGATCACGAACAGCATGGCGCCGCCGGCGAAGGCCATGCCGATGGGCATCAGGGGCAGGAAGGCCGAGGCCATGGCCACGCCCAGGACGCCGCCGACCGGCTCGATCAAGCCCGTCAGGGTGGCGATCAGTACTGCGTGCCGGCGCGGATAGCCCAGCGCCACCAGCGGCATCGCCACGGCCAGGCCCTCGGGAACGTTCTGCAGGGCCACCGCCAGCGCCAGCGCGACGCCGTTGTGCCAGTCGCCATTGCCGAAGCTGACACCGACGGCGCCGCCCTCCGGCAGGTTGTGCAGGGTCACGGCGGCGATGAACAGCCAGACCTTGCGCAGGGAATCGAACTGCTCGCCGCGCTCGAGGAATTTCTCGTAGGGCAGCCAGCGATCCGCCAGCACCAGGAAACCGGCACCGGCCAGAAGGCCGACGGCGACCACGTAGACACCGTAACCCGGCCAGATCTGATTGCCGACCTGGATGCCCGGCATGATCAGGGAAAACGCCGTGGCCGCCAGCATCACGCCGGCTGCGCCGCCGAGCATGGTGTTCAGGGTTCGGTGGGTGATGCGCCGGTAGAACAGCACCGGCAGCGCGCCGGCGCCGGTGGCCAGACCGGCCAGCAGGCTCGACAGGGCGCCGATGGCGATGATGCGGTCGACGAAGACGTAGACCAGGCTCAGCAGCACCGTGACCAGCAGGGCGGGTGCGCCGACCAGCGCCAGCTTCTGCTCCAGCGGCGTCAGTTCCAGAAAGCGGCGGTAGGACGGGCTGGCTTCCAGGCGTTCCTGCCAGGCGGGGGGAATCCGGATGGTCATGATGGGTTCTCGAGCGGGGACGGGGCGTCAATGCCGGACCGGCGCCGGCATTGGATTAGAATTGCGCGGCAATGGTCCGCAATCGCAGCGGGAGCGTCAAGCTGAACACCCGGACGGCTGGCCGGGCCCGATCCCCGCGCGACAGGCGGCCAGCCTCCCATCCACAGCCACCCGGAGAATGCCCATGAGCCTCGTTACCCGCCTGGTCGACTATCCGCATGCCGATACCCGCTGCGAGGGCTTTCTGGCCTTCGACGACGCCTGCCCCGGCCCGCGGCCGGGCATACTGATTGCCCACACCTGGGCCGGCCGCGACGATTTCGCCATGGACAAGGCGCGCGCGCTGGCCGCCGAAGGCTATGTCGCCCTGGCGCTGGACATGTATGGCGAGGGCCGCGTCGGCGACAGTCCGGAGGCGTGCGCACAGCTGATGGGCGGCCTGATCAAGGATCGGCTGATGTTGCAGGACCGCATCCGCGCCGCGCTGGAAACCCTGCGCCGGCAGCCGGAGGCCGATCCGCAGCGGCTGGCGGCGATGGGCTTCTGCTTCGGCGGCCTGTGCGTGCTGGATCTCGCCCGCAGCGGTGCGGATCTGCGCGGGGTGGTCAGCTTCCACGGCCTGTTCACGCCGCCCGAGCCCTCGTCCACGGCGCCGATCAAGTCCCGCCTGCTGGTCCTGCATGGCTTCGAGGATCCCATGGCCACGCCCGAGCAGGCGGTGGAACTGGGTCGCGAACTGACCGCGCGCGGCGCCGACTGGCAGCTGCACCTGTTCGGCAACAGCATGCACGCCTTCACCAATCCACGCGCCAACGATCCCGCTTTCGGCACCGTTTACGACCCGCTGGCGGACCGCCGTGCGTGGCGGCTGCTCATGGATTTCCTGGCCGAAGTGCTAGAATGAAGCCCTTTTTTCGGGCACCGAGACGCCAGCATGGACCTCAACTTTCTTGATTTCGAGCAACCGATCGCCGACCTGCAGGCCAAGATCGATGAACTGCGCCGGGTCGGGTTCGACAACGAAATCAACATCAGCGAGGAAATCGCCAAGCTGGAGGAAAAAAGCCGCAAGCTGACCGAATCGGTGTTTTCCAACCTCAGCGCCTGGCAGATTTCCCAGCTGTCGCGCCATCCGCAGCGCATCTACACGCTCGACTACATCGAGCTGATGTTCACCGATTTCCAGGAACTGCATGGTGACCGCGCCTTTGCCGACGATCCCGCCATCGTCGGCGGGATGGCCAGGCTGGACGGCGTGCCGGTCATGGTCATCGGCCACCAGAAGGGCCGCGACACCAAGGAGAAGATCCACCGCAACTTCGGCATGCCGCGCCCCGAGGGCTACCGCAAGGCGCTGCGGCTGATGAAGCTGGCCGAGCGCTTCCGGCTGCCGCTCATCACCCTGATCGACACGCCCGGCGCCTACCCCGGCATCAATGCCGAGGAACGCGGCCAGAGCGAGGCCATCGCCCGCAACCTGTTCGAGATGGCCACCCTGCGCATCCCGGTGATCTGCACCATCATCGGCGAGGGCGGCTCCGGCGGCGCGCTGGCCATCGGCGTCGGCGACCGGCTGCTGATGCTGCAATACAGCACCTATTCGGTGATCTCGCCCGAGGGCTGCGCCTCGATCCTGTGGAAGAGCGCGGAGAAGGCCGAGCTGGCCGCCGAGGCCATGGGCATCACCTCGGACCGGCTGCGCGAGCTCGGGCTGATCGACGAGATCGTGCCGGAACCCCTGGGCGGCTGCCACCGCGACCGCGAGCAGACCGCCGCCAACCTGAAGAACACCCTCAAGCGCAACCTGGAAGAGCTCTCCCTGCTGCCGCTGGACACGCTGCTGGAGCAGCGCTACCGGCGCCTGATGAGCTACGGCGTCTACGAAGAAGCCAGTGCCTGAGGCGCCGGGGGCGGAACCGCACCGCCCCTGCCTCGACCCGGCGCAGCTCGACCGCTTCCTCGCCGCCTGCCCCGCCGCCCCGGTTCACTGGGTCGCCTGCAGCGGCGGACTCGATTCCACCGTGCTGCTGCATCTCGCGGCCGGTCTGCCGGCGCCGCGCCGGTACCATCTCCGCGCCGTGCATGTGCATCACGGCCTGCACCCGGACGCCGATCGCTGGACCCGGCACTGCGAAAGCGTTTGCCGCGACCTGGGCCTGCCGTTGACCGTCCTGCGGGTCGACGCCCACCCTGCGCCCGGCCAGAGTCCCGAGGACGCCGCCCGCCAGGCCCGTTACCGGGCGCTGGCGGATCTCCTCGGCCCCGGCGAGCTGTTGCTGCTGGCCCAGCATCAGGACGACCAGGCGGAAACCCTGCTGCTGCAACTGCTGCGCGGCGCCGGCGTCGCCGGGCTGGCGGCGATGCCGGCCCTGGCGCGGCTCGGTCCCGGCCATCTGGCGCGACCCCTGCTGCGCACCACACGCGCCGAGCTGGCCGACCATGCCCGCGCGCGCGGGCTGACCTGGGTGGAAGATCCCAGCAACGCCGAGACCGATTTCGACCGCAACTTCCTGCGGCGGGACGTGCTGCCTCTGCTGCGGCGGCGCTGGCCGGCCCTGTCGGCGACGCTGTCGCGCACCGCCCGCCACTGCGCCGAGGCCGATGCGCTGCTGGCCGGTCTCGGCGAACGGCTCCTGGCCGACGCGCGGGCGGAGGAGGCCGGCTCGCTCGCCGTCCCGGCACTGCTCGGGACCACGCCGGCCGAACAGGCGCTGATGCTGCGTCGCTGGCTGGCCAGGCACGGCTTCCGCGCACCGCCCGCCCGGATCGTGCAGGCCATGCGCGAGGACCTGCTGGGTGCCGCCGCCGACCGCAATCCCCTGGTGTGCTGGCGCGAAGGGGAAGTGCGCCGCTATCGCGGCCGGCTCTACCTAACGCCACCCCTGCCCGCGCTGGCCACGCTGCAATCGCTGCTGCCGGCGGAGGGGCTGAACTGGCCGGCCGACGCCGCCAGGCTGGCGCTGCCGGGCGGCAATGGCCATCTGCGCCTGATCCGTCCCGGCGCCGGAGCCCCCGGCATCCCCGAGCACCTGTGGCAACAGGCCACCGTGCGGGTTGGCTATCGCCGCGGGGGCGAGGCATTGCGCCTGCCGGGACGGCAGGGACGTCACGAGCTGCGCAAGCTGTTCCAGGAACGCGGCTGGCCGCCCTGGGTACGGGAGCGCGTTCCGCTGGTGTACCTGGAGGGACGGCTGGCCGCCGTGGGCGACTGGCTGGCCGCCGAGTTCGCCGCTTCCGGCGCGGCCGGGCCGGTGGTCAGGCCATGCTGGGAACCGCCGGCCGGACTATGGCCGGCCGGGCCGCTCACGGATGGCAGTGATAGACATTGAAGGACTGTTCGCCGTTGGCCGCCGGGCCAGTCGGCACGATGGCGTTGCCGCCCATGGCGCCGGCGTAGTTGCGGCTCAGGCGCCGCAGTTCCTCCTGCACGGATTCGTCGTCGCGTGGCAGGTAGGCCACCGATGCGGTGGTGGTGGAGGTGACATGGCCAATGCGCTTGCAGGTCCTGACGTCGCGCTCGGTCAGGATGCGCACGCCCTGTCCCTGGGGCTTGAGATCGACCCAGGCGGTGCAGCCGGCGACGGCGAGGCAGACCAGGGCCAGCGCACTCGACTTCGGGATCATCGGCATTCCGGATTTCTCCTTTGGGCAACTATCAGAGCCATACTAAACCGATTGCGGCTGGCCATGAAACAGTCGGCGATGACGAGTGCCCGGCGATTGCAGTAAAATGGCGGCCGTTCTGCCGGGCCATGCCACGCCCGACCCCTCGCCGGCCTGCCAGAGGTCCGGCGCTTCATACCCAGAGTCTGAATGACCCAATACATCTTCATTACCGGCGGTGTGGTTTCCTCGCTGGGCAAAGGCATTGCCGCGTCCTCGCTGGCCGCCATCCTGGAAGCACGCGGGCTGAAGGTCACGCTGACCAAGCTCGATCCCTACATCAATGTCGATCCCGGGACCATGAGCCCGTTCCAGCACGGCGAGGTGTTCGTCACCGAGGACGGCGCCGAGACCGATCTCGACCTGGGCCACTACGAGCGCTTCGTGCGCAGTACCATGGGCAAGGTCAACAACTGGACCACCGGACAGATCTACGAGAGCGTCATCCGCAAGGAGCGCCTGGGCGAATATCTCGGCGCCACCGTGCAGGTCATCCCGCACATCACCGACGAGATCAAGCGCGTCATCCGCCTCAGCGGCGAGGGTCATGATGTGGCCCTGATCGAGATCGGCGGCACCGTCGGCGACATCGAGTCGCAGCCCTTCCTCGAGGCCATCCGCCAGATGCGGGTGGAGGAAGGCGAGAACAACACGCTGTTCATCCACCTGACCCTGGTGCCCTTCATCGGCTCGGCGGGCGAACTCAAGACCAAGCCGACCCAGCATTCGGTCAAGGAACTGCGCACCATCGGCATCCAGCCGGACATCCTCATCTGCCGCTCCGAGGAGATGGTGCCGGAGCCGGAACGGCGCAAGATCGCGCTGTTCACCAATGTCAGCGAGAAGGCGGTCATCAGCTCCCCGGATGCCGATACCATCTACCGCATCCCGCTGCTGCTGCACGAACAGGGACTGGACGACATCGTCGTCCGCAAGCTGGGCATTGATGCGGAGCCGGCCGATCTGTCGGAATGGCAGGCCGTCATCGATGGGCTCACCCACTACGATCGCGAGGTGACGGTGGCGCTGGTCGGCAAGTACGTCGACCATAGCGACGCCTACAAATCACTGACCGAGGCGCTGGTCCATGCCGGCATCCACACCCGGACGCGGGTGCGGATCCTCTGCCTGGATTCCGAGGAGATCGGCGACAACGCCGGCGAGATTCTGGGGGATGTCGACGCCATCCTCGTCCCCGGCGGCTTCGGCGAACGCGGCGTGGAAGGCAAGATCGCCACCGTCCGCTACGCCCGCGAGCAGGGCATACCCTATCTGGGCATCTGTCTCGGCATGCAGGTCGCCGTGATCGAATTCGCGCGCAATGTCGCGGGCTTCGCCGGCGCCCACAGCACCGAATTCCAGCCGCGCACGCCCTATCCGGTGATCGCCCTGATTACCGAATGGCAGGATGCCTCCGGCGCGATCGAGCAGCGCTCGGTTGAGTCGCAACTGGGCGGCACCATGCGCCTGGGCGGCCAGTCCTGCCGTCTGGTGCCGGACAGCCTGGCCCGCCGTGTCTACGGCCAGGAAATCATCGCCGAGCGCCATCGGCACCGTTACGAATTCAACAACCGCTATCTGGAACCACTCCGGAAGGCCGGTCTCCGCATCGGCGGCACGTCCATCGACGGCAAGCTGGTCGAGACCATCGAGATACCCGGCCATCCCTGGTTCCTGGCCTGCCAGTTCCACCCGGAATTCACCTCCACCCCGCGCGGCGGGCACCCGCTGTTCACCGGCTTCATCGGGGCGGCGCGCGAACACGCCGGACAGCGGCAGGTATCGGCATGAAGCTCTGCGGTTTCGAGGCCGGCCTGGACCGGCCCTTCTTCCTGATCGCCGGCCCCTGCGTCATCGAGAGCGAGCAGCTCGCCCTCGACACCGCCGGCCGCCTGCGCGAGCTGACCGCCGCCCTGGGGGTGCCGTTCATCTACAAGTCCTCGTTCGACAAGGCCAACCGCTCCTCGCAGACCAGCTTCCGCGGCCTGGGCATCGACGAGGGCCTGCGCATCCTGGCCGAGGTCAAGGCGCAGATCGGCGTGCCGGTACTCACCGACGTGCACGAGGACACCCCGCTGAACGAGGTCGCGGCGGTGGTCGATGTCATGCAGACCCCCGCCTTCCTCTGCCGCCAGACCAATTTCATCCGCGCCGTGGCGGCGCAGGGCCTGCCGGTCAACATCAAGAAGGGTCAGTTCCTGGCGCCCTGGGACATGAAGAACGTGGTCGACAAGGCACGCGCCGCTGGCAACGAGCAGATCATGGTCTGCGAGCGGGGCGTCTCGTTCGGCTACAACAACCTGGTATCGGACATGCGCGCGCTGGCCATCATGCGCGAGACCGGCTGCCCGGTGGTGTTCGACGCCACCCATTCGGTGCAGCTGCCGGGCGGCCAGGGCACCCATTCCGGCGGCCAGCGCGAGTTCGTCCCGGCGCTGGCCCGTGCCGCGCTGGCGGTCGGCATCGCCGGCCTGTTCATGGAAACCCACCCGAATCCCGACCAGGCGCTCAGCGACGGCCCCAATTCCTGGCCGCTGGACCGCATGGGAGAACTGCTGCAAACGCTGGCGGCCATCGACCGCAGCGTCAAGTCCCGGCCCCTGCTCTGAATTCCGCCGTTTTTCCGTTTATTCTCATCACGAACCCACAGGAGATGTCCTCATGAGCAAAATCGTCGACGTGAAAGCGCTCGAAGTACTGGATTCCCGCGGCAATCCCACGGTCGCCGTCGAGGTGATCCTGGAATCCGGCGCCATCGGCAGCGCCATGGTGCCCTCCGGGGCGTCTACCGGCTCGCGCGAGGCCATCGAGCTGCGTGACGGCGACAAGTCCCGCTACCTCGGCAAGGGCGTCACCAAGGCGGTGGCCAACGTCAACGGCGAGATCCGCGACGCCGTCATCGGCCTGGATGCCGCCGACCAGAAGGCCCTGGATGCTAGGATGATCGCCCTGGACGGTACCGACAACAAGGGCCGCCTGGGCGCCAACGCCATCCTCGGCGTGTCCCTGGCCGCTGCCCGCGCCTCCGCGACCGAGGCCGGCAAGCCGCTCTACGCCTACCTCAACGACAGCGGCGAATACCTGCTGCCGGTGCCGATGATGAACATCATCAACGGCGGCGCGCACGCCGACAACAGCGTCGACATGCAGGAATTCATGATCCTGCCGGTGGGCGCCCCGACCTTCCGCGAGGCCCTGCGCTATGGCGCCGAGGTGTTCCACGCCCTGAAGAAGGTACTGCACGACCGTGGCCTGGCCACCGGCGTCGGCGACGAGGGCGGCTTCGCGCCCAACCTGCCCTCCAACGAGGCAGCCATCGAGGTCATCCTGGAAGCCATCAAGAACGCAGGCTACGAAGCCGGCAAGGACATCTTCCTGGGCCTCGACGTCGCCAGCTCCGAGTTCTACCGGGACGGCAAGTACCACCTGGAATCCGAGGGCAAGGAGTTCACCTCCGAGGAATTCGTCGACTATCTGGCCGCCTGGGTCGATAAGTACCCGATCATCTCCATCGAGGATGGCCTGGCCGAAGGCGACTGGCACGGCTGGGGCATCATGACCGACAAGCTGGGTCACAAGATCCAGATCGTCGGCGATGACCTGTTCGTCACCAACCCGGCCATCCTCAGGAAGGGCATCGAGGCCAAGGTGGCCAACTCCATCCTCATCAAGGTCAACCAGATCGGCTCCCTGACCGAGACCCTGGAAGCCATTGACATGGCTCATGCCGCCGGCTACACCTGCGTCATGTCGCACCGTTCCGGCGAAACCGAAGATTCGACCATCGCCGACCTGGCGGTCGCCACCCGCGCCGGCCAGATCAAGACCGGTTCGCTGAGCCGCTCCGACCGCATCGCCAAGTACAACCGCCTGCTGAAGATCGAGGCGGAACTGGGCGACAAAGCCACATACGCCGGCAAGAGCGCCTTCAAGCGCGCCTTCTGAGGCCCCGGCGCTCTAGGCCCCGCTCTTGTACAAGCTGACCGTCTTCCTGCTGATCCTCATCGCCGCCCTGCAATACCGGCTCTGGCTGGGCGACGGCAGCATCCGCGAGTACCGGGAAATCCAGCAGCGGATCGAGGTGCTCAGGCAGGAAGGCGAACGGCGCCGGATACGCAATGCCGCCCTGGAGGCGGACATTCGCGACCTGAGGGATGGTACCGATGCCATCGAGGAACGTGCCCGGCACGAGCTGGGCATGATCAAGGAAGGTGAAACCTTCATCCAGATTTTCGACGAGGCGCCGCCACCGGCCGAGGCGACGCCCGATCTCGACACGCCCACCAGCCAGGCCCCGGCCCGCCACAGGAAAGCGGCGGCCAGGGCCAGGACCGGTACCGCGAAGCCGGCCCCGTCACGATGAATCCCATGCCTGCCCTGCATCGACTCCCATCCACCATCACCCGGCAGCCGTCACGGCGGACGCGGAGACCGTCGCCATGACGCCGCGCCACTGGGCCGTGGTGCCGGCTGCCGGCGTCGGCAAGCGCATGGGCGCGGAGCTGCCCAAGCAATATCTGCCGGTACACGGCAAGCCGGTCTTGCAGCACACCCTGGAACGGCTGCTGTCGGTGCCGGGCCTTGCAGGCATCTGCGTCGCGCTGGGAACCGAGGATGGCTATTGGCACGACCTGCCGTTGGTCACCGAGGCCCGCATCCGGGTGGCAGCGGGTGGCCGGGAGCGCGCTGACTCCGTGCTCTCGGCCCTGGACCATCTGGCGGCTGCGGCGCGGCCGGACGACTGGGTGCTGGTGCATGACGCGGCGCGACCCTGTATCACCCGTGGGGATGTGGAAAAGCTCATGGCCGCGCTGGACGACGATCCCGTCGGTGGCATACTCGCCCTGCCGGTGAGCGATACCCTGAAGACGGTGGCGGACGATGGCCACATCACCGGCACCCCGGACCGCAGCCATACCTGGCGGGCGCTGACGCCGCAGATGTTCCGCTTCGGCCTGCTCAGGGCGGCACTCGTGGAAGCCGCCACGGCAGGCCGCGTGGTGACCGACGAGGCCAGCGCCATGGAGCTGGCCGGCCACCGTCCGCGCATCGTCGAGGGGCGTCCCGACAACCTCAAGATCACCCGGCCGGAAGATCTGCCGCTGGCCGCTTTTTACCTGGAGCAGCAATGTTACGAATAGGTCAGGGTTACGATGCGCACCGCTTCACTGAAGGCGGCCAGCTGGTGCTGGGCGGCGTGGCCGTCGAGTTCGAGAAAAGCCTCGCCGCCCATTCGGACGGCGACGTCGCCCTCCACGCGCTGTGCGACGCCCTGCTGGGCGCGGCGGCCATGGGCGACATCGGCCGGCACTTTCCCGACACCGACCAGAGCTTCAAGGGCATCGACAGCCGCATCCTGCTGCGCAACGTCTGCGCCAAGCTGAAGGCCCAGGGCTACGCGGTCGGCAACGTCGATGTCACCATCGTTGCCCAGCGTCCCAAGCTGGCGCCCTACATCGACCGCATGCGCGCCACCATCGCCACCGACCTGCAGATCGAGATCGATGCCGTCAACGTCAAGGCGACAACCACCGAGGGCATGGGCTTCGAGGGGCGCGGCGAGGGCATTTCCGCCTGCGCCGTCGCCCTGCTGCAGAAGGCCGGCTGACGGCGCATGCACGACCCGACCGCCGACCTGCCCCACGCCCATGGCGGACCCGTCGGCAGCGCCAGCCTCAAGCTGAGCCCCGAGGATTTCGTGGTCGAGGAAATCCTCGGCTTCGAACCCAGCGGCGAGGGCGAGCACGTGTTCCTCCTGATCGAGAAACGCGGCGAGAACACCGATTACCTGGCCAAGCAGCTGGCCCGGCACGCGCAGGTGCCGGTGCGCGATGTCAGCTATGCCGGCCTCAAGGACCGGCACGGCCTGACCCGCCAGTGGTTCAGCGTGCAGTTGCCCGGCAAGGCCGAACCCGACTGGTCGGGCCTGGCATCCGCCAGCGTGCGGGTGCTGGATGTGCGACGCAATGCGCGCAAGCTGCGCCGGGGTGCCGCCAGTGGCAACCGTTTCGCGCTGACGCTGCGCGGACTGGAGGCCGACGCCGAAAGGCTGGCACTCCGGCTGCGGCAACTGGCCGCCGAGGGCGTGCCCAACTACTTCGGCGCGCAGCGCTTCGGCCACGACGGGCAGAATCTGGCACGGGCGCGGGAACTGTTTGCCGAACCCGCGCGACCCTGCGACCGGCATCGGCGCGGGCTGTACCTGTCCGCCGCCCGCTCGGCCCTGTTCAACCGCATCCTCGCGGAGCGGGTCCGGCGCGGCGACTGGAACCGGGCCATCGATGGCGACGTCTTCATGTTTTCCGGCTCGCAGAGCTTTTTCGGTCCCGAGCCGCTGGACGAGGCGCTGCGGCGGCGCGTCGAGGCGCGCGCGATTCATCCCAGCGCCGTGCTCTGGGGCGAGACACCGTCCACGGCCATGGGCGAAGCGCTGGTAGTCGAAACCGCCGCCGTGGCGCCGCTTGAAGACCTGGCCCGGGGACTGGAGCAGGCCGGGCTGGAAACCGCCCGCCGTCCGCTGCGGCTGTGTCCGGAAACCCTGACCTGGTCCTGGCCGGCGCCGGATGTGCTACATCTGGCCTTCACCCTGCCGGCCGGCGCCTATGCCACCACTGTCGTGCGCGAGCTGGTGGCCACCGACCGTTTCGATGCCTGAGGCTGTCGCCTCGCCTTCGTGCTCACGCCAACCCTACCCAGGAGCAGCCCATGACCATCGGCCTCATCTGCAACCGCGACACCGTCATCGTCCGCCGTGACGATACCATCACCATCGCCGCGCGCCTGATGCGCGAACACCATGTCGGCAGCGTCGTGGTGGTCGAGGATCTGGCCGACGGCGTCAAGCCGGTCGGCGTGCTCACCGATCGTGACCTGGTGGTCGAAATCCTGGCCCTGGAAGTCGATCCGCAGACAGTCAGCGTCGGCGACATCATGAGCTTCGAGCTGATCAGCGCGCACGAGAACGACGGCATCTGGGTCACGCTCAAGCGCATGCGCAGCCAGGGCATCCGCCGCATGCCGGTGGTCGACGACCGACAGCGGCTGATCGGCATCGTCAGCGTGGACGACCTGCTGGAACTGCTGGCCGGCGAGCTGGGCGACCTGGTCAAGCTGACCGGCCGCGAGAAGGAACGCGAAATCCTCAAGCGCAACGGCTGAGCCATGAACGTCGTCATCTACCATAATCCGCGTTGCAGCAAGTCGCGCCAGACGCTGGAACTGCTGCGGGAGCGCGGCCTCCAACCGGAGGTCGTCGAGTACCTGAAGAACCCGCCCGACGCCGCCACGCTCGACGACATTCTCGCCCGCCTGGGGCTGGAGCCGCGGGCGCTCATGCGCAAGGGCGAGGCCGTGTACCGCGAACTGGGCCTGGACGATCCGGGCCTGGACCGCGCGGCCCTGATTGCCGCGATGGTGGCGAACCCAACGCTCATCGAGCGGCCCATCGTGCTGGCGAACGGCAAGGCGGCCGTGGGACGCCCGCCGGAGCAGGTGCTCGCCATCCTGTAACCGGACCGGCCGGCCCCGATCGTCCCCCTCCGTGCAAGCGACGTCACCGTAACATGACCGACATCCTGATTCTCTACTACAGCCGCTTCGGCCATACGGCAGCCATGGCCAATCTGATCGCCCGCGGCGTCGAGGAAGTGCCCGGCGCGGTCGCCAAGCTCCGCACCGTGCCCGACGTCTCGCCGGTCTGTGCCGCCACCGCAGACAGCATTCCCGGCTCGGGCCCGCCCTACGCCACCCTCGAGGACCTGCAGAACTGCGACGGCCTGGCGCTGGGCAGCCCGACCCACTTCGGCAACATGGCGGCACCGCTCAAGCATTTTCTCGACAGCACCAGCGGGCTGTGGTTCTCGGGCGCCCTCTCCGGCAAACCCGGCGGCGTGTTCACCGCTACCTCGTCCATGCATGGCGGTCAGGAACTCACCCTGATGACCATGATGGTGCCCCTGCTCCATCATGGCATGCTGCTGGTCGGCATCCCCAGCCGTGAGGCCGCGCTGGGCCAGACCCAGACCGGCGGCACGCCCTACGGACCGAGCCGGCTGACTGGTGGCCACCCCACCATCAGCGACGAGGAACACCAGATCTGCCGCGTGTTCGGCAAGCGGCTGGCACTGGCCGCTGCCGCCCTCAAGGGCAGCGGCATCGACTGAGCGCGGGGTCCTTCCGGCTCGCATGGTCCAGCAACTCGCGCTGCCGCTGCGCTTCGATACCGGTCAGGGTTTCGCGCAGTTCTGGCCGGGCCCCAACACGGAGGTCGTCGACCACCTCCGTCGCGCGGCGCAAGGGCTGGGCGAATCGCCGCTGATCCTGTGGGGCGAGCCCGGCGGCGGCAAGTCGCACCTGCTGAACGCCTGCTGCGCGCTGGCCTCCGAACACCGGCGCACCGCCGCCTATGTGCCGCTGGCCGCCTTCGCCGGACAGGGACCGGCGGTCGCCGAGGGACTGGACAGCTACGCACTGGTCTGCCTCGACGATCTTGAAGCCGTGGCCGGCGACCGCGACTGGGAAACCGCGCTGTTCGATCTCTTCAACCGGCTGCGCGAACGGCAGGCGACGCTGATCGGCAGCGCCAGCCGCCCCCCCCCGCAGCTGCCCTTCGCCCTGCCCGACCTCGCCAGCCGCCTGGCCTGGGGCCTGACCCTGCGCCTGCACGCGCTGGAAGAGGACGACCTCCTCGTGGTCCTGCGCCTCAAGGCCCAGGGCCTGGGGCTGGAGTTGCCGCCGCCGGTGGGCCGCTATCTGCTGACCCATGCCCCGCGCGACCTGCCGGCACTGGTCGGTCTCCTGGAACAGCTCGACCGTGCCTCGCTGGCCGCCCAGCGCCGGCTCACGGTTCCCTTCGTCAAACACCAACTCGGAGTCTCCCCATGCATGTCCTCGTGATCGGCACCGGTGCCATCGGCAGTTTCTACGGCTCCCTGCTGGCCAGGGCCGGAGCCAGGGTCTCGGTGCTGGCGCGTTCCGACTACGAGACGGTCCACGCCCGGGGCATCGAGCTGGTCAGCGATACCAGACTGGGCCAGTGGCACTTCACGCCGGATGCCGTCGTCCGCGAAGCCGCCGAGCTCGAGCGGAAGCCCGATGTCGTGCTGCTGTGCATCAAGGTGGTCGAGGGGGCCGACCGCGTCCGGCTGCTGCGCGACACCCTAGGGCCCGCGACAGCCATCGTGCTGCTGTCCAACGGTGTCGAGATCGAGGACGAGGTCGCCACCGCCTTTCCCGGCCATGAGCTGATCAGCGGTCTCGCCTTCATCTGCGTGACCCGCACCGCGCCCGGCAGAATCTGGCATCAGGCCTACGGCAGGCTGGCGCTGGGCAACTATCCCTCGGGCCTGTCGGATACCGCCCGGGCGCTGGCAGCGGCCTTCGAAAGCGCCGGCATCGGCTGCAACGCCACCGCCGACATCGTCACCGCGCGCTGGCAGAAGTGCCTGTGGAATGCCGCCTTCAATCCGCTGTCGGTACTTTCCGGCGGCCTCAGCACCGCCGATATCCTGGGCACGCAGGAGCCCCTGATCCGGGCCATCATGGGCGAGGTCTGCGCCATCGCCGCGGCGCTGGGACACCCGCTGCCAGCCGGCATCATCGACCAACAGATCGAGGGCACCCACCGGATGCCGCCCTACAAGACCAGCATGCTGCTCGATTTCGAGGCCGGACGGCCAATGGAGACCGAAGTCATCCTCGGCAATGCCGTCCGCGCCGGCCAGCGGGCCGGCGTCGCCATCCCGACGCTGGCAACGCTCTACGCGCTGATGAAGCTGCGCGAACGCAGCCTGGCATCGCCGGCCGGCTGACCGCGGCGGGCGCAGCGCACCCCGGCCTCAGCCCTGCTCCCACGGCAGGCCGTGGCGGCGCCAGCCGCCCAGGGTGTTGCGGTGGCGCTGCTCGTCGAGCGGGCCCTCGAAGCCCTCCTCGACGTTCGCCACGCGGGTATAGCCGGCCGCCGCCAGGGCCTCGGCGGCGGCCAGCGAGCGCTGACCACTACGGCAGAGCAGCAGCAGGGGTGTGGCCGGATCGGGTGCCTGCTGGCGAACGCTGTCGAGGAAGGCGGGATTGGGGCGCATGCCCGGGGCGAAGGCCCAGGGAATGTTGACGGAGCCCACGGGATGGCCGACGAACGCCCTTTCGACGGGATCGCGGACATCGATCAGCATGGTCCCGGGGACGGATTGCAGGCGCGCCAGGGCTTCGGTCGGTTGCAGTCGCTCGATCATGGCAGGGTATCTCTCTTGGCTGGAACGGGAAAGCAGCCGGGCTGCGCGACCCGGGCAGGGCCCCTCAGGCGCCGGCGGCGTTGAACAGTCGCTCGACGGCGGGAATCAGCTTCTTGTCGAGCAGGAACATGATGACGTGGTCGCCATCCTCGATGATCGTGTCGTGGTGAACCTGCAGGACCTCGTCGCCGCGCACCAGGGCCCCCATGACCACCCCCTCGGGAATGTCGATCTCGCTGAGCGGCACGCCGATGACCCGGGAAACGCCCGGCTCGCCGTGGGCGACCATTTCCAGCGCCTCGCAGGCGCCATGCCGCAGCGAGTAGACCTGGGCGATGTCGCCGCGGCGGATGTAGCGCAGCAGGGCGCTGATGGTGGCCTGCTGAGGCGAAATGACCAGGTCGACATGGGACGTATCGACGATGTCGGCATAGGCATCGTTGTTGACCAGGCTGATGACCCGCCGGCAGCCCAGCCGCTTGGCCAGCATGGCGGAGAGGATATTGGCCTCGTCGTTGTTGGTGATGGCGCAGAAGACATCGGTGCTCTCGATGTTCTCGCTCAGCATCAGTTCCTTGTCCGAGGCATCGCCGACCAGCACCGTGGTCCGGCCCAGCTGGCCGGCGATCTTGCGGGCGCGGCCCGGGTCGCGCTCGATCACCTTGACCTGGTAATCGTTCTCCAGCGCCTGGGCGACCCGCTTGCCGACATGGCCACCGCCGGCGAAGATCAGCCGCTTGTAGGGTTTCTCGGTGTGGCGCAGCTCCGGCATGACGTCCTTGATCTCCTCGGCCGAGGCCAGGAAGAACACGTCGTCGCCGTGGTTGATGACGGTGCTGCCGTTGGGGACGATGGGCTGGCCGCCGCGGAAGATGGCGGCGATGCGGGTGTGGAAGTTGGGCATGTGCTGGTGCAGCTCGCGGATTTCCCGGCCGACCATGGGCCCGCCGCGTATGGCCCTGACCGAGGCCATGCGCACCCGCCCCTCGGCGAAGTCCAGCACCTGGGTGGCGCCCGGGTATTCCAGCAGCCGCTGGATGAACTGCGTGATGATCCGCTCCGGGCTGATGACGTAGTCGATGGGAATGGTTTCCGGCGAGAACAGGCCGGGAAAGCTGAAGTACTCGATGGCGCGGACCCGGGCAATCTTGCGCGGCACCTTGAAGATGATGTCGGCCATGCTGCAGGCCAGCATGTTCGTCTCGTCGTCGCTGGTGGCGGCGACCAGCATTTCGGCCTCGGCCGCCCCGGCCTGCTGCAGGACGCTCGGATGCGCGGCATTGCCCTGGACGGTGCGAATGTCGAAACGGTCCTGCAATTTCTGCAGCAGGTCGTGACGGATGTCGACCATGACGATGTCGTTCTTTTCGCTGGCCAGGCTGGCAAGCAGGCTGCTGCCGACCTGGCCGGCACCCAGGATGATGATTTTCATGGACGGGACCCAGTATCGAGGCGGCGCGATTGTAGCAGCCGGGGAGCATTCAGCCGGGGATGCCGGCCGCCGCGGCGACCCACGGCCGGGACTTGTCGCCGTAGGCGAGAAAATGGGGGTTCAGGATCGAGGGCTTGGTGTTGTAGCGCAACGGCTGGCCGTCGAGATCGACCACCGCGCCGCCGGCCTGCTCGACCACGCACTGGGCGGCGGCGGTATCCCACTCGGAGGTCGGACCGATGCGCGGGTAGAGATCGGCCTTGCCCTCGGCCACCAGACAGAATTTCAGCGAACTGCCCATCGGCACCATGAGGTGTTCGCCCAGGCGGCAAAGGTAGAGGTCCATCTCGGGGGTGCCGTGGGAGCGGCTGCCGACCACCCGCAACGGGCTGGCCGCGCGATCGAGAACCCGGATCCGCACCGGCTCGCCCTCCCCGTCCTGCCGGTAGGCGCCGCAGCCCTCGCTGGCGAAATAGGTGACGCCCAGGGCCGGCGCGAAGACCACGCCGAGCACCGGCACATGGCGATGGATCAAGGCAACGTTGACGGTGAACTCGCCGTTGCGCTTGATGAATTCCCGGGTGCCGTCGAGCGGATCGATGAGCCAGTAGGTTTCCCAGCGGGCGCGCGTTTCGAAGGGCGTGAGGGCGGACTCCTCGGACAGGATCGGGCAGCCGGGCCGCAGCCGCGCCAGGGCGGCGGTCAGGGCGGCGTGGGAAGCCAGGTCGGCCGCCGTCAGCGGCGAGCGGTCATCCTTCTCGCGCACGCCGACATCCGACCGGTAGATGTCCAGTATCGCGTGGCCAGCCTCATGGGCCAGCCTGACCACGGCCGCCAGGGATTGGGTGGGATCGGTGCGCATGGGCATGGCTTGGAATCCGCTGTCGGAGCTCACGGGCTGGGATGGGAGTGGAAGCAGGGGCAGGAATGTTGCCGGCGGGCACATTATCGCATTGCCCGGCCGATCCTTCAGGGTCTTGCGGCAAACGACGGCCGGTTAGCCGCTGCCGCACCGCTCCCGCCGGTGCAGCCACCACAGCAACAGGGCGGCCGTGGCATAGGCGAACGCGAACGGTGGCGCCGCATTGACGCCGAAATGGTTCTGCACGCCGGCGTCGGTCAGGCGATAGGCATGGATCAGGCCGAGCCAGGACAGGGCTGCCCCGGCCAGCGCCCAGGCGGCCGCCCGCTCGAAGCGGCGATCGATGACATGCGCCAGCAGGGCCGCGAGGAGGCTGGCGGTCAGCACGAAGCCCTGGCTGAGGGCGATCATCCCGTGCACCTGCAGATCGTCGCCGAACCGTTCGGCAGCCGCGCGCAGGGTGGTACCGGCGGCACGCAGGGCGGCTTCCACCAGCAGCAGGCCCCAGGCTGCCAGCGACGGCAGCAGGCCGATGCTGACCGCCAGCGCATGGCGCGCCGGGGTATCCCGATAAGCCTGGGCGGTGATGATGAGGCCGATCCAGACCAGGATGCCCAGGGTCGCCTCCAGCGGAATCCAGCGCACCACCAGGCCATGGGCGCCGGTGAGGCAGAGCAGCGCGATCACCGCGGCATTCAGGACCGAGTAGCCATAGCCCGCGCCCATGCCCTTCCAGGCAGGATGGCCGATGTAGATCGTGGTCGGGAAGGCGCTGCCGAAGGCCGCGGCGACCAGCGACCCCAGGCCGTTGGCGATCAGCGACGGGCGCGTCTCGTAGCGGTCGCCGGCGGCCTCCGCGCTTTCCAGGTTCTGCAGCGAGCCGATGATGTTCAGCAGTCCCATCGGCAGGATGACGGCCAGGTAGCGCCAGCCCAGCGGCGAGTCGATCAGCTCCAGCATCGGTCCCAGGGCCAGGTGGGGCGCGTGCCAGCCCGGCCCGACAGCGGCCGGCAGCGGGGGCGCATCGGCCCAGCCCAGGAGGCGGGCCAGCCAGGCCAGGGCCACGCCGAGCAGCACCGCCACCAGCCCGCCGGGCAGTCCCAGCGGCAGCCGGATGCGCCCGGCATAGACCGAGACCAGCAACAGCAGGGGCAGCAGCGCGATCAGGGGTGCCGCGAAAATCCGGAAGGCGAAGCCCATGGCGATGAAGCTGAGTGCGATGCCGGCCAGGGCCGACAGCAGGGCCGCCCGCGGCGTGTTGCGCCGCAGCCAGTCGGCGCCGAAGGCGCCGACCAGTTCCATCACCGCATTGAGGGCACAGGCGAACAAGCCCACCCGCCAGGCCAGCTCGGCATCGCCGGTCTCGCGGAAGACCGGCGCCATCACCAGGAAGATGAAGGCCATCAGGCTGACGGTATTGATGCCATAGGGCAGCGCCGTGACATCGCCGCGGCCGCTGCGCTGCGCCAGCCGGCGTGCCTGCCAGGCGTAGAAAAGGTTGCCGAACACCACCGACAGCGCCACGCCCGGCAGGATGCGCTCCGCGATCATGGCCGGCGCAAAGCCGCACAGGGCGGGTCCCAGCACGGCGATCAGCATGACCTGCAACAGGTTGTCGACGAACAGGCCGAAAAAGCCGTCGAGATCGCCGCGCTGGAAAGCCTTCATGGAATCGTCTGTCTCATCGGTCGTTGGCGGGACGGAACGACGCCGGCGCCTGGCCGGCGCGCTGGCCGAGGCACGATGATCCTATGCCGCGCGGCCCGGCGTCCAGCGCCCGTCCCGCCGCTCAGGACAGCCCGGACCTGACGCCCGCCTCCTGCCCGGCCGCATAGGTCAGCTTGGCGACATTGTCCCGGGTGAAGAATCCCTGGAAATCGCCGAAGCGCTGCACGTATTCGATGATCAGCGAGGAAAAGTCGGAGGCTTCGGAGAAGATCTGCTTGAGCCCCTCGCTGCGGGAGCCGACGGTTTCCAGCAGGAAGCCCTTGCCCTGGCCGGCGATGGCGTCGACGACGATATCGATGTACTCCTTGCCATCGCGCTGGCCATCCTTCACCTCGACGGCGATATGGTGCAGCCGCGGCCCGTAGTTGCGGACGAAGGTTTCCGTGGGACTGGGCAGCCGGTCCAGATGGTTCACGCAGTAGGGATGATTGTTGGCGGTGAAGACCTTGGCGGGACTCGCCGACTCCGGCACCTGGCGCACGCTCTTGGTGACGTTGGTGGAGGAATTCTGATCCCGGATGTCGTAGCTGCCCCAGTAGTAGTAGCTGGACAGGCCCAGATACTCGAGGATCGCCGCCTCGCGATTCTGGCTGTAGACGCGGGTGGCCAGGTGGTCGATGGGACATAGCAGTTCCCCGATGCCGAGCCTGTCCTGCATTTCCTTGCCGCGATCGTTGGCGGACTGGGCGGACGGCAGGATGACGCATTCACCATGCTGGTAGACGCGGATGCCATCCAGCGGCCGCTCCATGTAGCCGACCACGTTCTGGGTATAGGGCGAGGGCTTGGACAGGCTGACGTTCAGCGGTAGATCGAGTTCCGCCAGCTGGCCGACCTGGAAGAAGCGGAACTCCCGCTCCTGCTGCAGGGCGACCACCTGATGGCGATCCCGGCACAGCAGGATTTCACCCAGATAGCGGCTGTGCGGGCGCCGGGCGCCGACCGGATAGAGGTCGTTGAGGCTGCGGAAGATATCGCTGTAGTCGGGATTCTTGGGCTCGCGCAGCAGGATGTCCGGCGAGTTCATGTCGATGCGCAGCACATGGGTCAGGTGCTTTTCGCTGTCCAGGGTGACCAGGTACTGGTAGGGCGTCATCAGCGCCAGCTCGGCGATGTATTCCACCGAATTGCCGGGCTCGACGCTGATGATCATGGCCTCGATGCCGCCGATCATCTCGGTCAGCCCGGCGCGGTCGCGCGCCTCCAGCAGGCGTCCGAGATAGCTCTCGAAAAAGTCGGAATTCTTCTTGTCGCCGAATCGCGGCAGGGCGGTCGAGCAAAGCATGGTGGACTCCTGAAGCCTAGGGCTTCCAGCGAAGGTCGAGGGTCATGGGGAAACGCGGATTGACGGGTTCTTCCCGGACCAGCAGGGGCCCCGGCGTGTGGCCATGGTCCCAGAAGCGTGCCCGGCGGCGGGCCTCGGCCTCGTTGGCATTGACGGGAAAGGTGTCGTAATTGCGGCCACCGGGATGGCTGACATGATAGGTGCAGCCGCCCATGGCGCGGCCGTTCCAGCGGTCCACCAGATCGAACACCAGGGGCGCGTGAACGCCGATGGTGGGGTGCAGGGCCGAGGGCGGCGCCCAGGCCTTGAAGCGCACCGCGGCGACATATTCGCCCGGGACACCGGTCGGATGCAGCGGCAGGGCGCGGCCGTTGCAGGCCACCTGGTGGCGGTTCCCGGTCATGCCGCTGACCTTGACCTGCAGGCGTTCCACCGACGAATCCACGTAGCGCGCCATGCCGCCGAGGGTGGCCTCCTCGCCCAGCACATGCCAGGGTTCGATGGCCTGGCGCAGCTCCATCTGCACGCCCTCGTGGACCACCGTGCCGTAGCGCGGAAAGCGGAACTCCAGGAAGGGCGCGAACCAGGCATCGTCGAAGGCATAGCCCGAGGCACGCAGGTCGCGCACGATGTCGCGCAGGTCGGCCTCGATGAAATGCGGCAGCAGGAAGCGGTCGTGCAGGCTGGTGTCCCAGTACACCAGCTGGCCGGTGAAGGGGGTTTTCCAGAACCGGGCCACCAGCGCCCGCAACAGCAGCGCCTGCACCAGGCTCATGCGGTAGTGCGGCGGCATCTCGAAGGCCCGCAGTTCCACCAGCCCCAGCCGGCCGGTGGCCGTGTCGGGGGAGTAGAGCTTGTCGATGCAGAATTCCGCCCGGTGCGTGTTGCCGGTCATGTCGATGAGCAGGTTGCGCAGCAAGCGGTCGACCAGCCAGGGCTGGGCGCTCTCCTGGCCCGGGACGAGCCTCTCGCTCATCTGCTGGAAGGCGATGTCGAGCTCGTAGAGGTTGTCGTCACGCGCCTCGTCCACCCGGGGCGCCTGGCTGGTCGGGCCGATGAACTGACCCGAGAACAGGTACGACAGCGCCGGGTGCCGCTGCCAGTAGGCGATCAGGCTGCGCAGCAGATCCGGGCGACGCAGGAACGGGCTGTCCGCCGGCGTCGGCCCGCCGAGGGTGATGTGGTTGCCGCCGCCGGTGCCGGTATGGCGGCCGTCCAGCATGAACTTCTCGGTCGCCAGGCGCGCCAGGCGCGCCTGCTGGTAAAGCGTGCGGGTGCGGTTTTCCAGTGTCTCCCAGTCGCCCGACGGATGGATGTTGACCTCGATGACCCCCGGGTCCGGCGTGATCGACAGCGACTTCAGCCGAGCATCGCGCGGTGGGGGGTAGCCCTCCAGGCGCACCGGCTGCTTCAGTTCCGCCGCGCAGGCCTCGATGGCGGCGATCAGCTGCAGCCAGGCCTCCAGCCGGGTCAGCGGCGGCAGGAACACATGCAGCATCCGCTCCCTAATTTCCAGCACCAGCGCCGTGTGGATCACCTCGCGTGCCGCCGGGGTCTCCTCGATGGCTGCCGGCGGCTGGTCGGCGGGCGGTTCCGGCACCGCCGGCGGCTCCGGCAGCTCGCCCTGCGCGGCGAAGGGATCGGGCGGAAATTGCAGCTCGAAATCCTCGGGCGCCACCCAGGGCAGGCTGGACAGCGGCAGGCGCAAGCCCATCGGCGAATCCCCCGGCAGCAGGTACAGGTGCTCGTGCTTGAGCGGCCAGCGGCTGGATTTCCAGCGCATCCGGCCGGCGCTGTCCTCGCATTTCAGCGGCAACACATGGCCCACCACGCTGGCGAGGCCGGCGCGCAGCTGCCGGGCCAGGGTCCGGCGCACGTCGGCGTCGTCGAGATCGGCCGCCAGCGGATCGACGTTGGCCGGCAATCGGCTTTCCTCGTCTAGGGCCCGCCAGGGGTCCTCGTAGCCCGCCAGCAGGTAGCCGGGATGCAGGCCCAGCCGGCGCGCCAGCGCCTGGCCGAAGCGCCCGGCGCTGGCGCCGTCCGGCTGTCCGGCGGGTTCCCGCGCCAGCCAGGCGGGCTCACGCCAGAGCAGTACGCCATCCTCGCGCCAGAAGACGTTCAGGGCCCAGCGCGGCAGCGGCTCGCCCGGATACCACTTGCCCTGGCCGAAATGCGGCAGGCCGCCCGGCGCGAACTGCGTCCACAGCCGCTCCAGCAGGCGGTTGGCCAGGGTCCATTTTTCCTCCCCCAGCGCGGCGGTGTTCCACTCCGCGCCATCCATGTCGTCGACCGACACGAAGGTCGGCTCGCCGCCCTGGGTCAGGCGCACGTCGCCGGTGCGCAGTTCCTCGTCGACCTGCCAGCCGAGGGCGCGGATTTCCTCCCACTGCGCCTCGCTGTAGGGGCGGGTGACGCGCGGATCCTCGTGGATACGGACGACGCTCATGGCGACCTCCAGCCGCGCGTCGCAGATGCTGGTCATGCCGATGACGGGCGCCGCCGAGGTCGGCGAGGCGGAAACGGCCAGCGGGATGTGCCCTTCCCCGGCCAGGAGACCCGAGGTCGCGTCCATGCCGACCCAGCCGGCGCCGGGGACATAGGCCTCGCACCAGGCGTGCAGGTCGGTGAAATCGTCGCTGGGACCGGCCGGCCCGTCCAGCGGCTTTTCATCCGCCACCAGCTGGATCAGATAGCCGGAGACGAAGCGGGCGGCGATGCCCAGCCGGCGCAGCAGCTGCACCAGCAGCCAGGCGCTGTCGCGGCAGGAGCCGGAGCGCAGCATCAGGGTTTCCTCGCAGTTCTGCACCCCGGGCTCCAGCCGGATGAGGTATTCCACATCCTGCTGCACCCGCCGGTTGAGCATGACCAGCAGGTTGGTGGTGGTGATCCCGGCGGGAATGTCGCGGCGGAACGCGGACAGCCAGCGCGAGAACGCGGGGCTGGCCGGCTCGGTCTCGAGGAAGGGCGCCAGCTCGGCCGCCAGCGATTCCGGATAGGCGAACGGGTAATGCTCGGCCCATTCCTCGACGAAGAAGTCGAAAGGATTGATGACCGTCATGTCGGCCAGGAGATCGACGGTGATGTCGATTTCGCGAGTCGGCTCGGGAAAGGTGATGCGGGCGACGAAATTGCCGTAGGCATCCTGCTGCCAGTGGATGAAATGCTGCTCCGGCCGAATCTTCAGCGAGTAACCGGTCACCGGCGTGCGCGCATGCGGGGCGGGACGCAGCCGGATCTCGTGCGGCGCGGCCACGACCGGACGGTCGAAAACATAGTGGGACTTGTGGTGCAGCGCGACGCGTATGGTCATGGTCTTCGGCGGTCCGGGAGGGGGGCGGGGTCAGCCGGCCGGGGGCCGGCCGGGCGGCATCTTGATCCAGTCGGGACTGGGGAGGGAGGCGAACACGCCGCGCAGCCCCTCGCTCCAGCGCCGGCTGATCTGCGAGAAATAGGGGTCGTCCTGGGTGATGTGCTGCTCCAGGTCGAGCGCGAAGCGCGACTCACCGCAGCAGGCCAGATCGATCGGCAGCCCGACCGAGAGATTGCTGCGCATGGTCGAGTCGAACGACACCAGGACGCATTTGATGGCCTCGTCGATGGGCGTATCCGGCCGGATGACCCGGTCGAGGATGGGCTTGCCGTACTTGGTCTCGCCGATCTGGAAGTACGGTGTCTCGTCGCCCGCCTCGATGAAGTTGCCCTCGCTGTACACCAGGCACAGGCGCATGCGCTCGCCGCGGATCTGCCCGCCGACGATGAAGTTGGCGCTGGCGTCGACGTTGCTCTGCGCCAGGAACAGGCCATCGTGCTCGCGCACGGCACGGAGGCTCTCACCCAGCAGCTGGGCCACGTCGAACATGGAGTCGACATTCCAGATGTTGCGCTGCTCGTGATGACGACCCTGGAGTTCCAGCTGGTTGATGGCGCTCTGGGTGATCGACAGGTTGCCGGAACTGAGGATGATGATGCTGCGGTCGCCCGGGTGGACGAAGGTCCGCATCTTCCTGTAGCTGGCAATCTGGTCAACCCCGGCGTTGGTGCGCGAGTCCGAGGCGAACACCATCCCCTCGTTCAGCTTCAGCGCGACGCAATAGGTCATGATCTTGATGAATGACGGTGGGAACGGAATCAGGCGACCTGGCGCATGTCCAGCCGGGGCACGCGGTCCCAGCGCGACAGGTAGGCGTCGCGGATCTCCCGGCCGAGCAGGTCGATGTGGTCGAGGAAATCGGTCAGGAACTCGTGCAGGCCACGGCCGAAGACGTCCTCGATACGGCCGAAATGCAGCTGCGCATGGAGTTCGCCGGCCAGGCGCCGGGCCTCCCGGGCCGAGTTGCCGTTGATGTAGCTCAGCGCGGTCTCGACCTCGTTCATGCAGGCATGCAGGGAGCGCGGCATGTCATCGCGCAGGATGAACAGCTCCGCCACCCGCAGCGGCGAGATGACGTCGCGGTAGATCTTCCGGTAGGCCTCGAAGGCGCTGACCGATTTCAGCAGCGATCCCCACTGGTAGTAATCGGCCGCGCCGCCCACGTCGGCAACGCTGGGCAGCAGGATGTGGTACTTGACATCGAGGATGCGCGCGGTGTTGTCGCCCCGCTCGAGATGGGTACCGAGGCGGATGAAATTGAAGGCGATGTCCTTGAGGATGGTGCCGTGGGTAACGCCGCGGAACAGGTGCGAGCGCTCCTTCACCCATTCGAAGAAATCGCCGTAGCGCGCCTCGCTCATCTGTCGCGATTGGCGGTTGACCTCCAGCCAGGTCGCGTTGATGACCTCCCACATCTCCGAGGTGATGGCGCCGCGCACGGAGCGGGCGTTCTCTCGCGCCAGCCGCAGGCAGCTGTAGATGCTGGAGGGATTGTCCGCGTCCAGTGCCATGAAATGCGTCACCGCGTCGCTGCGCGCCAGCCCGTATTTCTTCTCGTAGCCACCGGCGCAGCCGGTGATGTTCAGCGGCGCGTACCACAGGTAGGCCTCGGTGCCCTCCATGTCCAGCGGCAGCAGCGAGGACCGGTGGGCCACGTCGAGGATGCGGGCGGTGTTTTCGGCCCGCTCGATGTGGCGGGCCATCCAGAACAGGTTTTCGGCGGTGCGCGAGAGCATGGTCTAGTCCTCCAGTACCCAGGTATCCTTGGTGCCGCCGCCCTGCGACGAATTGACGACCAGCGATCCCTCCCTGAGCGCGACCCGGGTGAGTCCACCCGGCACCAGCCGGATGTCCTTGCCCGAAAGCACGAAGGGGCGCAGGTCCACATGCCGGGGCGCGACACCCGCCTCCACCAGCGTCGGGCAGGCGGACAGGGCCAGCGTCGGCTGGGCGATGAAATTTTCCGGTCCCGACAGGATCCGCTGCCGGTAGGCCTCGATTTCCGCCTTGGTGCTGGTGGGGCCGACCAGCATGCCGTAGCCGCCGGAACCCTGGACCTCCTTCACCACCAGCTCGGACAGATGTTCGAGCACGTAGCCGAGCTCGTCGGCCTGGCTGAGCCGCCAGGTCGGCACGTTCGAGAGGATCGGCGTCTCGCCGAGGTAGAAGCGGATCATGTCCGGGACGAACAGGTAGGTCGACTTATCGTCCGCGACCCCGGTGCCGACGCCGTTGGCCAGGGCGACATGGCCGGCACGATAGGCATCGAACAATCCCGGCACGCCCAGCATGGAATCTGGCCGGAAAGCGAGCGGATCGAGGAAATCGTCGTCGACCCGCCGATAGATCACGTGCACCTGCTGCGGCCCCTCGGTGGTGTGCATGTAGACCCGGCTCTGGTCGACGAACAGGTCCTGCCCCTCCACCAGCTCCACCCCCATCTGGCTGGCGAGGAAGGCATGCTCGAAATAGGCGCTGTTGTAGGCGCCCGGGGTCAGCACCACGATGACCGGATCGGTGGCATAGGACGGCGCCGACTCGCGCAGGGTGTCCAGCAGCATCTGCGGATAATGTTCGACCGGCTCGACCGCGTGCATGGCGAACAGCTCCGGAAACAGCCGCATCATGGTCTTGCGGTTTTCCAGCATGTAGGACACGCCGGAGGGTGTGCGCAGGTTGTCCTCCAGCACATAGAAATCGTTCTGCGCCACCCGCACCAGATCGATGCCGGCGATCTGGGCATAGACCTGGTTGGGCAGGTCGACACCCTGCATCTCCGGCCGGTACATGGCGTTGTCCAGCACCTGATGGGTGCTGACGATGCCGGCCTTGACGATCTCCCGGTCGTGGTAGATGTCGTGCAGGAAGGCGTTGAGCGCCCTGACCCGCTGCTTGATGCCCTGCTCCAGGCGCCGCCATTCCTCGGCGCCGAAGATGCGCGGGACCATGTCGAAGGGAATCAGCCGCTCGCCGCCGTCGGCCTCGCCGTAGACGGCGAAGGTGATGCCGAGTCGCCGGAACAGGAGCTCCGCCTCGGCGCTCTTGCGCTCCAGGGATGCCTCCGGCAAGCCCTGGAGCCACCGGGCGTAGCGCTGATAGATGGTGCGCACGGCGCCTTCGGCGTCGTGCATCTCGTTGTAGTAGGGGCTGGGCGAGGTGGGCATGTTCATGTCCACGATGAAGCAAGGAGCGGGCCAGCCTGGAAAACCCCCGCCGGCCGGCCGGAATCGCGCGCCACCCCGGGGATTTGCACCATCGCGGACGCCGCCGGCACCCGGGCCCGCCTCGTTTTGGGGAGGCGGCCGCTGCCACCGCACAAGGGCCGGCCGGGCGGCGCTCAGCCCAGCAGGGGCTGGTCGAGGATCGCGACGATGGCGGGATGCTTGATCCGGCGCTGGGCGGTGATGACGTAGAAGCGCTCATGGATGGCGTCGAGCGGGCCCAGCCGGACCACGCCGTACTGCCGGCAGATGGCCTCGGCGACCATCGTCGGCGCCAGGAACAGGCCCATGCCGGCGCTGCCGAAGGTTTTCATGAGGGCACTGTCCTCGATCTCGGCCCGCACATCGGGCCAGATGCCCTCGGCATCGAACCACTGGTCCAGCAACCGGCGCAGGGCCAGATTCTGCGTCGGCAGCAGGAACGGCGCCCCGCTCAGCGAGCGGGGAAAATCCGGCCCGTAACGACTGGCCAGATCGGCGGTCCCAAACACGCTGGCTTCGCACTCGCCCAGCAGGTGATTGAAGACACCTGCACCGGAATGGGGCGTGGCCGGCACATCGGAGAGCACCAGGTCGAGCGCATGCACCGACAGATCGGCCAGCAAACGCTCCGACTTGTCCTCGAAACAATGCAGCTGGACCGGCTCCGGCAGCCGCAGGGCCGGCTCCAGGAGGCGCGTGACCGCCAGTTTCGGCAGCGCCTGGGCGATGCCCACCGCCAGGCGGCTGCCACGACCGACCGCCCGCCCCTTCAGGAACTGGGTCAGTTCGCGGCCCAGGGCGAAAATCTCCTCGGCGTACTCGAAAACGCCGCGCCCGGTATCGGTGAGCACGAGTCCCCGCCCGACCCGCTCGAACAGCTTCTCGCCGATGGCCGCCTCGAACTGCGCCAGCTGGGCACTGATGGTGGGCTGGGTCAGGTGCAGGCTCTCGGAAGCGCGGGCGATGCTGCCTTCCCTGGCCACGGTCCAGAAGTAGTGCAGATGATGGTAGTTGAGCCGGCTCATGTCCCTGGAAAATTAGATTTTATCTAATGTTTGATGAACTACTTCCAAATAGACTAACCAAAACACTACCAGCTATTCTGATATGGACTCGAAACGACAGCCCGGGCAGCAGCCATGACCGCAACCCCGCGCCAGAACCATGAGGAAGATCGATGAGGATTCCCCGCACAAGTTGCCAGCACGGCCGCCCATCGCTGGCCTCCGGGACCGCCACCGGCGAGCCGCATGGCGCATGGCCGAACCGGATCGGGCCATGGCCCGACGCAAGGAACGCCACGGAAGCGGCCGGCGGGCACGGCAGCCGGCCGGCGCCGGCCTCCAGTCCCGGCGCCAGCCAAGCGGCATCCTGGCACGGGATATGAAACGCACTCTGCCGTCCCGGTGGCGGGACCCTTTCGGGCCGGGAGCCCCTGCCGACCGGCTCCGCCACGCGGCCTGCAGACCCGGGACGATCACCCGGGTGCCGCCCCTGGCAGCCAAAACCCTCTCTCTCCGAAACCAGCAAGGATCACCATGACATCCCTCAACGATGATGCCGAATTGCGCCGCTCGCTGCGGCTACTGAACTCGGTTCTGACGCGCGTACTGAATACCCAGGGGCGAGGTGAGATCGCCACTCAGGTCGAGCGCCTGCAGAAACGCTTCGCGAGCCTGGCGCGCGACGGCAACCCGGTACGGCGCCAGCAGCTGCTGGACTCCCTCCACGATCTGGATGCCGAAACCACCAGCGAGGTGGTCCGGGTCTTCAACCATTACTTCAGCCTGCTCAACATCGCCGAGGAGTCCCACTACCTGCGCCAGCGGCGGCGGCAGGCGGAACGCGGCGGCCATTACTGGCCGGGTTCCTTCCACGACACCCTGCTGTGGTTGCGGCAGGAGGGCGTGGACGCGGAAAACCTGCAAGTGCTACTCGACCAGCTGCGCTACCTGCCGGTCATGACCGCCCACCCCACCGAGGCCAAGCGCCGCACCGTGAAGGGCGCGCTGCGCAACGTGTTCGTCTCGCTGGAAACGCTGGCGCATGGCCGGCTCAAGGGCTATTTCCGCAAGGAAGCCATCGAGCGCCTGCAATCGCAGGTCCAGCTGCTCTGGAAAACCGACGAGGTGCGGCTGCGCGGCATGGGGGTTGCCGACGAGATCGACACCGGCCTGTTCTATTTCCCGCTGTCGCTGTTCCGTGCCACCACCCGCGTTTACCGCAACTTCGAGCGTTCGCTGCAGGACGTGTACGGCGAGGATGCCGCCCACCAGATCCGCATCCCCAGCTTTCTCCGCTATGGCTCCTGGATCGGCGGCGATCGCGACGGCAACCCCAACGTGACGCCCGACACCACGGCGCTGGCGGTGCGGCTGCAATCGCGCACCATCCTGCAGGAATATCTCCGGCGGCTGGACGAGCTGCATGGCCAGCTGTCGCACTCCTGGGGCTTCTGCGAACTGTCGCAGGAATTCGTCGCCAGCCTGGAGCACGACCGCAGCGAACTCGGCCATGCCATCATAGAGCTGGAGCGCCCCTTCCTGCAGGAGCCCTACCGCCACAAGCTGATGCTGATGAAGTATCGCATGGCGCGCTCCCTGCGCCGCATCGACCGGCTGATCGCGGGCGAAAGCGAGCCACCGGACAGCCAGGCCTATCCCTCGGTCGGCGAATTCCTCAACGACCTGCAACTGATCGACACCTCGCTGCGCAACCACAGCGATGCCGACATCGCCAACCAGGAACTGCATGACCTGATCCGCCTCACCGAGACCTTCGGCTTCCACCTGATGCAGCTCGACGTGCGCCAGGAGTCGACCCGGCATACCGAGGCCGTGGCCGACATCCTCAAGGCGACGCTCGGCATCGACTATCTCGCGCTGGCCGAAGCCGACCGTCTCAAGCTGCTGGCCGAGGCCATCGCCCTGCCCGGCGGCTTGCAGTTTGACCGCGCGGCCATCGCCGCGCCGACCCGCGAGACGCTGGCGGTCTTCGAGACCATGGCGCGCATGCGGCGCGAGATCGGTGGCGAATGCTTCGACAAGTACGTCATTTCCATGACGCACCACGCCAGCCATGTGATGGAAGTCCTGCTGCTGGCCGTGCAATGCGGGCTGGCCGGCCGGCTCGGCGGACGCTGGTTCTGCCACGTCGGCATCAGCCCGCTGTTCGAGACCATCGACGACCTCAACCGCATCGAGGAGGTCCTCACCGACCTGCTCGACCAGCCGGTCTACCGGCAGATGCTGGACGCCTGCGACGAGCGCCAGGAGGTCATGCTCGGTTACTCGGATTCCTGCAAGGACGGCGGCATCCTGGCGTCGGCCTGGGGGCTCTACCGAGCGCAGCAGCTGGTCATCGCCATCACCGAGCGACGCGGGCTCAAATGCCGGCTGTTCCATGGCCGGGGCGGTACCATCGGCCGGGGCGGCGGCCCAACCCACGAGGCCATCCTGGCCCAGCCGCCGGATACCGTCCGCGGCCAGATCAAGTTCACCGAGCAGGGCGAGGTGCTGTTCTACCGCTACAACAACATGGAGACGGCCATCTACGAGCTGACCATGGGCGTGACCGGCCTGATGAAGGCCAGCCTCAGCCTGGTCAAGCCGGTACCACAACCCTCGCCCGACCATCTGGCGGTGATGGGTGAGCTGGCGCGGCTCGGCGAGATGGGTTACCGGACCCTGACCGAGCAGACCGAAGGCTTCCTGGACTATTTCTACGAGGCCACGCCCGTCAGCGAGATCGGTCAGCTCAACATCGGTTCCAGGCCCTCGCACCGCAAGAAGCAGGACCGTTCCAAGTCCTCGGTGCGCGCCATCGCCTGGGTCTTCGCCTGGGCCCAGTCGCGGCAGACCTTCCCGGCCTGGTACGGCATCGGCAGCAGCCTGTCGACCTGGTGCGCCGGCAAGGCCGACCGGCTCGACATCCTGCGCGACATGTACCGGGACTGGCCGTTCTTCCGCAACCTGCTGAGCAACGCGCAGATGGCCCTGTGCAAATCCAACATGTCGATCGCCCGCGAGTATGCCGGGCTGTGCGCCGATCCCAACACCGGCCGGCGGGCCTGGGACCTGATTGCCGGCGAATACCAGCGCAGCGTCGACTGGGTCCTGCAGGTCGCCAACATCGACCAGCTGGTGGCCGAGAATCCGCCCCTGGCCGCCTCGCTGCAGCGCCGCGACGCCTACCTGGGGCCGCTCAACTACCTGCAGGTCAGCCTGTTGCGCCGGGTCCGCGCCTTCCCGCCGGAGGACGCCTCCGACAGCCCCTGGCTGAAGCCGCTGCTGCGCACCATCAACGCCATTGCCGCGGGCATGCGCAATACCGGCTGACGACGCCCGCGCCGGCGGTCCGGGCGCCTGCCATGCGGCAGGTGCCGCCGGGCCACCGGGCCCGCTGGGCCGCCACCTTCGCCACCATCAAGCAAAGGCCATGACGGATCATCACGCTTCGCCCGAGTCCACGCGCCTGCACCTGAGACGCCTGCTGAGCCTGGAGAGCAAGGATATCTGGGCGGTCGTCGCCTTTTCCATCGGCGCCGGCCTGATGGCGCTGGCAACCCCGGTCGCCGTGCAGTCGCTGGTCAACACCATCGCCTTCGGCATGCTGCTGCAACCGCTGGTGGTGCTGGTGCTGATCCTGCTCGGCTGCCTCACCCTCAACAATGTGCTGATCGGTTTCCAGATCTACGTCGTGGAGATGATGCAGCGGCGCATCTTCGTGCGCCTGGTCGGCGACATCGCCGGACGCCTGCGCAAGGCATCCCTGGAAGCCTTCGACAACGGCAACGCCCCGGAACTGGTCAACCGTTTCTTCGACGTGATAACGGTGCAGAAAAGCGGCGCCAACCTGCTGCTGGACGGCCTGGCCTATGGCCTGCAAACCCTGATCGGGATGTTGCTGCTGGCCTTCTATCACCCGATCCTGCTAGCCTTCGACCTGCTGCTGGTGCTCTCCATCCTGTTCATCTTCTTCATCCTGGGCAAGCGCGGCGTCGAGACCGCCATCGAGGAATCCCGCTGCAAATACGCCGTCGCCGGCTGGCTGGAGGATCTGGCCCGCAACGCCACCCTGGTCAAGTGGGCGAACGGGCAGCGCTTCGTCGCCGAGACCACCGACCGGCTGGCCCGCGACTATCTCCTCGCCGCCGGCCAGCACTTCAGCATCGTCATGCGCCAGCAGATCGGCATCCTGGTGCTGCACACGCTGGCGAACACCGCCCTGCTGGGGCTGGGCGGCTGGATGGTCATCGAACGGCAGCTCACCCTGGGGCAGCTGATCGCCGCCGAACTGATCGTCAGCGCCATGCTGGCCGGCCTCAGCCGGCTGGGCAAATCGCTGATGAGCTACTACGAGCTCATGGCCGGCATGAACAAGCTGGGGCTGCTCCTGGACCTGCCGGTGGAATCCCACCGGGGCGAGACCCGTGTCCCGCCCACGGGTCCGGCAACGCTGGCCATCCGCCAGCTCGGCTACCGCTATGCGCGGGAGCATGCCGCACCATCCGGCATCGCCGAATCCAGCCTGCGGCTCGAGGGCCGGCACCGGGTCGCCGTGGTCGGCCCCAGCGGCTCGGGTCGCGGCACGCTGCTGGAGCTGATCATGGGGCTGCGCCAGCCCACCTCCGGCACCGTCCTGCTCGACGGCTACGACCTGCGCGACCTGCGCCTGGACGCGGCCCGCGACACCATGGCCCTGGTCAAGGGCCACGAGATCATCGAGGGCACCGTGCTGGACAACATCCGCATGGGCCGCACCGAGATCGGCATCGAGACCATCCGGGACACCCTGGCCGGCCTGGAACTGACCGACACCATCATGGCCCTGCCCGACGGCCTCAATACCCAGCTCAACTACCTCGGCATGCCGCTGCCGCCCGAGCAGGTGCGCCGGCTGATGCTGGTCCGCGCCATCGTCGGCCAGCCCCGCCTGCTGCTGATCCACGAGACCCTGGACTTCCTCGACAACGTGGTCAGCGCAAACGTGATCGCCTGGGTGCTGCGGCCCGATGCCCCCTGGACCGCCATCGTCGCCACCCAGAACCCCGAGGTCATCCTGCATTGCGACCGGGTCTGGCGCATGGAACAGGGGCATATCGTCGAGCAGGGCCGGGTCGCCGCCCGGCGCGCCGGCTCGCCGTCCGTCGACCCCTCGCATCCCTGAACGCCACCGCAGCATTCGCGTTATCGATACAGGACACGTTGAACCATGGCGCATCCCGACACGGAATCGAAGGCCGGCATCGAACTGCCCGCCATCGCGCTGACCGAAACCACCGGTTTCGCCCGTCGCCTGGCGCGCTCGCTTACCGGCATCCTGACGCTGTTCCTGCTCAGCCTGACGCTGACGCCCTGGCAACAGAACATCACCGGCATCGGGCGGGTGGTCGCCTACGCCCCGCTGGAACGCCAGCAGACCCTGCAGGCTCCGGTCGAGGGTCGCGTGGTGCACTGGTGGGTACGCGAGGGTTCGATCGTCAAGGCCGGCGATCGCATCGCCGACATCAGCGACAACGACCCGGAACTGGTCCGCCGCCTGGAAACGGAGCTGATGACCCAGCAAGGACGCATCCAGACCATCCAGACCCGCATCGCCGCCACCGAGAACCAGGCGGCCATGGCCGAACAGTCACGTGCCATGTCACTGCAGGCGGCCGACTCCCGGGTGCGCATGGCCAGCGAACGGGAACGCGCCGCCCGCCACGCGGTGGCCGCGGCAGAAGCCGCCCTGCGCACCGCCCAGCTCAACTTCGACCGGCTGCAGACCCTGCAGGACAAGGGCCTGGCGTCCACCCGCAGCTATGAACTGGCCACCCTGGAGCAGACCCAGCGCCGTACCGAACGGGATCGCGCCCTGGCGACCCTGGCGGCCGCCGCCAACGAGGTCGAGGCCATCCGTTCCGACCGCCGCAAGACCGATGCGGACACCGAGTCCAGCGTGCAGAAGGCGCGCGCCGACCTGGCCAAGAGCCGCGAGGAACTGGCCTACGCGACGGCCGAAAAGCTCAAGGTGGAAACCCGCCTGGCCCGGCAGATGACGCAGACGGTCAAGGCCCCCCGCGACGGCACCATCCTGCGCCTGGCGGTCAGTTCCCAGGCGGAGGTGGTCAAGATGGGCGATCCGCTCGCCGTGCTGATCCCGGCCACCGAGGAACGGGCGGTGGAACTGTGGGTCGATGGCAACGATGTCCCCCTGATCACGCCGGGGCGCAAGGTGCGCCTGCAATTCGAGGGCTATCCCGCGATCCAGTTCTCCGGCTGGCCGGAAGTGGCGGTTGGCACCTTCGGCGGCATCGTCACCCTGATCGACTCCACCGACAACGGCCAGGGCAATTTCCGCATCGTGGTGCTGCCGGACCCCGGCGATCTGCCCTGGCCCGGCGAACGCTTCATCCGCCAGGGTGTCAGGGCCAATGGCTGGGTGCTGCTCAACCGCGTGCGGCTGGGCTATGAGCTGTGGCGGATCTTCAACGGCTTCCCGCCGATCTACCTGCCCAGCTATCCCGACCTGAAGAAGCCCGAGTCGGCTGGGCAGAAGGCCAAAGGCGGGGACAAGGACAAGGACGCGGAAAGCAAATGAACCGCCGCGCCTGCCTCTGGCTGAGTACCCTCCTGTGCGCCTCGCTGGCGCAGGCCGGCACGCATCATGGCGCCGCCGGCAAGCACGCTGGCGGGGAGCGCAAGCCCCGCCAGCGCCTGGAGATCAGCGCCGACAGCCTGCCGGCCAGGAGTCGCGTCCTGACCCTGGACACCGTCGTGCACTCGGCGCTGGAAAGCTTCCCGTCGCTGATCGCGGCCGCCCGGCGCAAGGACATGGCCGCAGGGGAAAAGCTGGCGGCCGAGGGCGGCTTCGACACCAGTGTCAAGCTGTTTACCCGCGCCGACGTGGTCGGCATCTACCAGAACCAGATCGTCGACCTCGGCATCGAGCAGCCGACGCCCTACTGGGGCACCACCTTCTTCGGCGGCTACCGGCTCGGTTCCGGCAAGTTTGCGATCTACGACGCCAAGGCCACGACGGCGGAGGGTGGCGAATTTCGCGCCGGCCTGACCATTCCCCTCTGGCGCAACCGCACTATCGACCGGCGCCGCGCCAGCCTGGCCCAGGCCGAGCTCGCGCAGCTGATCGCCCACCACGAGTACGACACCGTGCTGCTGGAACTGCAACGCATCGCGGCGCAGCGCTACTGGGACTGGGTGCTGGCGGGCCAGCGCCTGGCGGCCGCGCGCGCGCTGCTGCGCATCGCCGAGACCCGCGACGCCGGCCTGCGGGCGCGCATCACCAGTGGCGACCTGCCCGCCATCGACGCCACCGACAACCAGCGCGCCATTCTCGAACGCCGCGAGCGGGTGGTCGCGGCGGAACGCTTGCTGGAACAGACGGCGATCCAGCTGTCGCTGTACCTGCGCACCCCGGACGGCGAGCCGCAGTTGCCCGCGCCGGACGACTTGCCGGAAGGTTTCCCGGAACCACGGCTGCCCGAGCGCATGCAACTGGGCAGCGCCATCGACGAGGCCATGAGCCGGCGGCCCGAGCTCAAACGCCTGGAGCATCAGCGCAAGAACGCCGAGATCGACCGCGACCTGGCCCACAACCAGCGCCAGCCGGCCATCGACCTGACCGTGAGCGGGGCGCAGGACGTCGGCGTCGATCCGCTGACCCAGTACTACGAGATCAACCGCAGCCAGGTGTTTCTCGGTGTCTCGGTGGACCTGCCGGTCCAGCAGCGTGTCGCCAGCGGCAAGATCGCCAGCTCCGAAGCCAATCTCGATCGCATCGCCGCCGACATCCAGCTGGCCGGCGACCGCATCGCCGCCGAGGTCAAGGATGTCCTCTCGGCGCTGAACGCCGCCATCAAGCGGGTGCAGATCGCCCGCCAGCACCGGGAGACCGCCGTGCAGATGGAGGAAGGCGAGCGCACGCGCTACGAACTGGGCGACAGCAACCTGATGTTCGTCAACCAGCGCGAACTCGCCAGCGGCGACGCCGCCATCCTGGTCGCCGAGGCGATGAACAGCTTTTTCAAGTCGATGGCCGATTACCGCTACGCCCTGGGCCAGCTGCAGCAGGAGGACGGTCACGAGACGCGGAAAGCCCGGTATGACTGAGCAGCCACCACGGGTCCGTCGGCGACCCTGGCGACAGGCGCGCGCTCAGGCGTGCCGCGCGGGATTGGCTGCGGCCAGACCACGCAGGACGAGAACCGCCAGGGCCAGGACGGCGAACGCCGCGCCGGCGGCAAAGGTGACCGGGGCGCCGTAAATGTCCCAGAGCAGGCCGGCGAGACCACTGGCGACGAGCATGGCCAGGCCGCCGAGCAGGCTATAGAAGCCGTAGGCAGTGCCGCGCAGGTCGGCCGGTACGGTATCGGCCACCATTCTCGCCAGCAGCCCCTGGGTGATGCCCATGTGCAGCCCCCATAGCGTGATGCCGGCCCAGACCCATACCCAGTGGCTGCCGCAGGCCAGGATCGCATCGGCAGCCACCAGGACTGCCAGGCCAAGGGCCAGCAGCCGGGTATGGCGAACCCGATCGGAAAGCCGGCCGAAGGGATAGGCGGTGAGCGCGTAGACCAGGTTCATGCCGATCAGCACGAGCGGCGTCAGGGCGATGGGCAGCCCGCCCTGCTGGGCCCTGAGCACGAGGAAGGCCTCGGAGAAGCGCGCCAGGGTGAAGACGGCGCCGATACCGGTTACCCACCAGTAGGCCCGGGAAAGACGCCGCAGATGACGCCCCTGGATCGGATGGCCGGTTGCCGGTGGACGCGGCCGGGCCTCAGGCTCCCGCACGCCGAAGAACAGCAGCGCCACGGCCAGGCAGCCGGGGATGATGGCCGTCCAGAAAACGGCGCGGAAGTCGTTTGCCCAGGCCAGCATCAGCCCCATCGCCAGCAGGGGGCCCAGGAAGGCGCCCAGGGTATCCAGTGACTGGCGCAGGCCGAAGGCGGCGCCCCGGATGGCCGGTGGCGCCAGGTCGGCGACCAGCGCGTCGCGCGGCGCCCCGCGGATGCCCTTGCCCGTCCGGTCGACGAGACGCGCGGCGAACACCAGCCCCGGGCTTGTCGCCAGCGCGAACAGGGGCTTGGACAGAGCCCCCAGACCATAGCCGAACAGGGCCAGGGGCTTGCGCTTGCCCCAGAGATCGGACAGCACGCCGGAGAAAACCTTGACGATCAGGGCGGTGGCTTCCGCCGCCCCCTCTATCAGCCCCACCTGCAGAAAACTGGTGCCCAGGGAGGCGACCATGAACACCGGCAACAGGCTGTGGATCAGCTCGGAGGAGATATCCATCAGCAGGCTGACGAAGCCCAGCGCCCAGATGGCGCGAGGCATGCGGGGGACCGGGCCCGATGCGGCGGCGCCGGCATGATGGCGTGCGCTCATTGCGCCGCGGGATGGCAAGCACCAGCCGGGCGGACGGCGTCCTCGGGCGCGGGCTTCGCGGCCAAGGCTAGCGCCGTGTCCGGGGCCTGCCGCCCGGCTGGCGCGCCGCAGTTTTTGCCGGCCGCGCGGACCTGTCCGGGTGCCCGGCGGAACCGCCGACGGCAGGCGCCAGGCCGACGAAGCCAAGGAGCTGCTCGACCTGCTCCGGCGGCAGTTCCAGGAAGGTCCGCGCGCGCAGCCGGGGCGGCAGGTCGATATGCGCGAAGCGCACCCGAATCAGCCGGCTGACGGTGATGCCCTGCGATTCCCAGAGGCGGCGCACGATGCGATTGCGGCCTTCGCGCAAGGTTACATGGAACCAGCGGTTGGCGCCTTCCCCGCCGGCCTCCTGCACGGTTTCGAAGCGCGCCGGACCATCCTCCAGCTCGACGCCGCGGGTCAGTCGCTCCAGCATGCGCTCGTCGACCGGACCGAGCACGCGCACGGCATATTCCCGCTCGATTTCCCGCGACGGGTGCATCAGCCGGTTGGCCAGCTCACCATGATTGGTCACCAGCAGGAGGCCCTGGGTATTGATGTCCAGCCGGCCGACGGCGATCCAGCGGCCCCGGGCGGGGCGCGGCAGCTGGGTGAAAATCACCGGGCGCCCTTCCGGATCGCGCCGGGTCACCAGCTCGCCGGTGGGCTTGTGATACAGCAGCACGCGCACCGGCTCGTCCTGCTGGGCGTCGAGGTTCAGCGGACGTCCATTGACGATCAGCCGGTCTCCCGGCTGGTAGCGATCGCCCAGCTGGGCATAGCGCCCGTTCAGGGACACCCGGCCCTGGCGAATCCACGTCTCGATCTCGCGGCGGGAGCCCAGGCCGAAGCGCGCCAGGACTTTCTGCAGGCGTTCGCCGGCCGGATCGGCCGGCGGCGCCGGCTTGGGGTCAGGATGGGGTCGGTTCTGGCTGGGGGTTCGCATCGTCGCTGGTATCGGGAAGGTCGGCAGTGGCAGGGGGTTGCGCGGCCGCCGGGATCGCGGCGGCCACGGCGGGCAGTTCCGGCTCCGGTTGCTGCAGGAAATCCTGCATGGGTGGCAGGTCTTCCAGGCTGGTCAGGTTGAAGTAGTCGAGAAAGCGCCGCGTGGTGGCGAACAGCGCGGGCCGGCCGGGTACCTCCTTGTGCCCGACCGCGTGTATCCATTCGCGTTCGAGCAGGCCCCGGATGATGCCCGAACTGACGGCAACGCCGCGGATGTCCTCGATCTCGCCGCGGGTGACCGGTTGCCGGTAGGCAATGATGGCCAGGGTTTCGAGAAAGGCCCGCGAGTAGCGTCCCGGCCGATCCTCGAACAGGCGCCCTATCCAGGGTGAATAGTCGGCGCGCACCTGCAGCCGGTAGCCACTGGCCACCCGCTGCAATTGCAGCGGGCGCGCGGCATAGTCGCGCTCGACCTCGCCCAGCGCTTGCAGCAGGGTCTCGTCGTCGGGTCGCTCACTTTCGCCGAACAGGCCGGCAAAGGCCGCGAGATCCAGCGGCCGGCCGGCGGCCAGCATGGCCGCCTCGAGGATATGGCGGAGTTCCATGCTCAGGCGACCGCTTCCGCCGGTGCCGGGGTCCTGACATGCAACGGCCCCAGGGGTTCGTCCTGGAGAATGTCAATCAGGCGCTCCTTGCTCATTTCCAGGATGGCCAGCAGCGACACCAAGGCGCCCGCCCGCCCCTCGCGCGGCTCGAACAGGGCCGTGAACGGCAGGCTGGCATGGGTCTGCAGGCGGGCCAGAATGCTGGCCATGCGCTCGCGCACCGAGAGCGGCTCGCGCCGGATCTGGTGATGGGTGGAACGCTCGGCGCGCCGCAGCACCTCTTCGAAGGCCAGCAGCACCTCCTTCAGGCCGACCTCCGGATAGATCCTGTTGACCTTGATCTGGCTGGTGTCGGCCGAGGTCTCGTGCACCTCGCGCTCGCAGCGGGGCAGTTCGTCGAGCGCCTGCGCGGCGGCCTTGAAACGCTCGTATTCCAGCAGCCGGCGGGCGAGTTCGGCGCGCGGATCGTCCTCCGCCGCCGGCGCCTCGACCGGGCGCGGCAGCAGCCAGCGGGACTTGATCTCCGCCAGGATGGCTGCCATGAGCAGGTACTCGGCGGCCAGCTCGATCCGCAGTTCCCCCATCATCTCGATGTAGGCGATGTACTGGCGGGTGATCTCGGCCACGGGGATGTCCAGGATCGAGAAGCCTTGCCGGCGGATCAGGTAGAGCAGCAGGTCCAGCGGGCCCTCAAAAGCTTCCAGGAAGACTTCCAGGGCGTCGGGCGGTATGTAGAGGTCGTCCGGGAGATCGTGCAGGGGTGCGCCCCGGACACGCGCCAGCGGTATCGATTCGCCTTCGGTGGCCGGCGACGCCGGTGGTTCGCGGACCTCGGTGCAGTCAGCCGTCATGAAACGCCGGCGATCCCCATCAGCAGGCCGCGCAGCAGGTGCATCGGCAGCCCCAGGAACAGGCCCAGGATGCCGGTGAACATCAGGCCCAGCAGGATGAAGAAGCCATAGGGCTCCAGCCGGGCCAGCTTGTCGGCCAGGTGATAGGGCAGCAGGCCGACCAGCAGGCGGCCGCCGTCCAGTGGCGGGACCGGCACCATGTTGACCAGCGCCAGCATGGCGTTGAACAGGATGCCGATCATGCTCATCAGGCGCAGGGGATCGAGGTAGGGGCTGTCGTCCGGCAGCAGGCCCGAGGCGCGCGCCACCAGGGCCCAGAAGATGGCCATCAGCAGGTTGGCGGCGGGACCGGCGATGGCAACGATGGCCATGTCGCGGCGGGGATTGCGCAGGCGTCCGAAGTCGACCGGCACCGGCTTGGCCCAGCCGAACATGAAGCCGCTCTTCATGGCGATCATCAGCCCGGGGATGAGCACGGTGCCGACCGGATCGATATGGTGCAGCGGGTTAATCGACAGCCGCCCCTGGCGCTCGGCGGTATCGTCCCCGCAGAGCCGCGCGGCCCAGCCGTGGGCCACTTCGTGCAGGGTGATGGCAAACAGCACCGGCACGATGCCGGCTATCACGAGTTGTTCGATGGAATACTGGTCCATGAGCGGTTTCCAGGTAGGGTGGGGTTAACGCAGCGATTCGACGATGCCCTTGCCTTGCCGCAATATCTCCGGCCGGTCACCGGTAAAACCGATGATGGTGGTGGGCTGGTAGGCCACCACGCCGGCGTCGATGATCAGATCCACCTCCCGCTCCAGGCGGTCGCGTATCTCCTCCGGGTCGGTCATGGCCGCGTCCTCGCCGGGCAGGATCAATGTCGAGCTGAACAGGGGCTCGGCCAGCTCCCTGGCGATCGCCTCGGTGATGGGATCGTCGGGCAGCCGTATGCCGATCGTCTTGCGCTTGGAGTGCTGCAGCCGTTTGGGAGTTTCCCGGGTGGCGCCGAGGATGAAGGTGAACGGGCCCGGTGTCAGGGACTTGATCAGCCGGAAGCTCTCGTTGGTGATGCGCGCGAACGTCGAGACCTGCGAGATGTCGATGCAGACCAGCGTGAAGTTGTGGTCTTCCTCCAGCCGCCGGATGCGGCGGATGCGTTCCAGCCCTTCCTTGTTGTCCATCCGGCAACCCAGCGCATAGGAGGAATCGGTCGGATAGACGATGATGCCGCCGTCACGGACGATGTCCACCGTGCGGCGGATGAGCCGGGCCTGCGGGTCCTTGGGGTGTATCTGGAAGAACTGTGCCATGGCCGCATTCTACACCAGCGATCCGGGCGATCCGTCCGGGCGCATGCCGGCCACGGCCGGCTTGCGGGCGACATCGTCACGCAGGTAGACCGGCAGCGCCAGCTCCGCCGGCACACCGCCCTCCCGGGGAAAGCACCGGGCGGCCAGCCGCGCCACCGCGCCGGCGCCCGGGAACCGGTCGGAGAGGACCGCCGCCAGGCAGCCTTCGGCCTTCCGGGACAGGATATCCGCATAGGTGGACCAGCCGCTGCCGATACCGATGCCGGCCATGCCAGGCGGAACCGTCACGGTAGCGGCGGGACAGACGCGCTCCTGCCCGGCCAGCTGCGGATAGCCGTCGGCATCGCGATCGTAGACCGCCCAGTAGACCTCGTGCATGCGGGCATCGAGGCAGGGATAGGCGCGCGCCAGGGCCGGATAACGGGCCAGGGCGTCGAAGGCCAGGGCCGCCAGCGTCGAGATCCCGATCACCGGCAGGTCCAGCCCCAGCGCCAGGCCCTGGGTAACCCCGGCGGCCATGCGAACCCCGGTGAAGGACCCCGGTCCACGGCCGAAGGCGATCAGGTCCAGCGAGCGGGCCGGGCAATCGGCCTCCGCCAGCAGCGCCTCGATCATCGGCAGGATCAGCCGGTTGTGTTCGCGGGGAGCCAGCTGGTACCGCTCATGCAGGCTGTCGCCGATCAGGAGGGCCGCCGAGCAGGCCTCCGTCGCCGTCTCAATGGCCAGCACCTTCATGGGGCGGCCGCCGGAATGGCGTGTTCGTGGGCGAAGAAGGCGGTGACGTCATCGAGGGAGCGGCTCCGGGGCAAGGGCGGCAGGCTGTTCAAGAAGGTTTTCCCATAAGGTTTGGCAAGCAGGCGGGGATCACAAAGCATCAGCACACCGCGGTCCTCGTGGTCGCGAATCAGCCGCCCGACGCCCTGCTTCAGGGCGATGGTCGCGGCCGGCAGCTGGTGGCAGGCGAACGGATTCAGGCCGGCACGGCGCAGGCTGTCCAGCCGGGCAGCCAGCACCGGATCGCTGGGCGCCGCGAACGGCAGCTTGTCGATGATGACGCAGGACAGGCTGGGGCCCGGCACGTCGACGCCTTCCCAGAAGGTGGCGGTACCGAGCAGCACGCCGTTGCCGGCGCGCTTGAAGGCTTCCAGCAGGCGCGATTTCGGCTGTGTTCCCTGGACGAACAGAGGATAGTCGACCGCCGTCGCCAGCCGGGCAGCCGCCTCGGCCAGGGCCTGATGCGAGGTGAACAGCATGAAGGCCCTGCCCTGGCTGGCGGCCAGCACCGGCAGGCTGGCCTCGACGACCCTGGCCGTGTAGTCCGGCGCGGCAGGACCGGGCATGCCCGGCGGCAGATAGAGCAGGCAGCGGTTGCGGTAGTCGAAAGGACTCTCCCAGGCCTCGCAGCGGGCGTCGTACAGGCCCAGTTGCCGGGTGAAGTGATCGAATCGCCCGTTCACCGTCAGGGTCGCGGAGGTAAAAATCCAGGCGGCCCTGGAGGTGCCGCGGAAACGGCCGAATTCCTCGGCGAATGCCAGCGGCGTCCGGTTGAGGGTGAAGCCTCGCTTGCGCGTCTCGAACCAGCGCACCTGGTTTTCCGCCTCGCCGTCGAAAAACAGCTGCAGGCGCTGGTCGAGTTCCCGGCAGCGCTGCCGGCAGGACTCCAGTCCCTTGCCCCGCACCGCCAGCGGTTGCAGCAGTTCCGCGAGCGTCAACAACTGCCGGCAAACGGCCGCCAGCACCTCGGCAAGCTCGGTATCCTGCGCCACCGCCTGCCAGGCATCGCGGCGCGCCTCCAGTCCCAGCGCCAGTCGCGCATCGTCCACCAGGCGTTCGAGCCGTTCCGCCTCCTCGGCCAGGGCCTGGGCGTCCGGGGCGTCGCGCAGGCGTTCCACGCCGATGTCGCTGGCCAGTTCATGCAGCTGGCGCGAGCTGATCGAGAGCCCCAGGAACTGGGCGGCCGATTCGAGGAACTGGTGGGCCTCGTCGATGATGACGGTATCGGCGGCCGGCAACAGCTCGCCGAAGCCTTCGTTGCGCAGCGTCCAGTCCGCCCACAGCAGGTGGTGATTGACGACCAGGATGTCGGCCTCGCGTGCCCGGGCGCGCGCCCTGACCAGATGGCAGTCGGCATAGTGGGGGCAGTCCTGTCCCAGGCAGTTGTCCACCGTTGAGGTCGCCGCCGGCCACAGGGGGCTCTGTTCGGGCACCTCGACCGCCTCGCCGATGTCGCCGGTCTGGGTCCGGCGGGCCCAGCGGCGTATCGCCCCCAGATGGCTGGCTTCCTGGCTGCCGTGACCGGCGCGGAATCCCAGCACATGTTCGAGCCGGTACAGGCACAGGTAGTTGGAACGTCCCTTGAGCAACGCGATGCGCAGGGGCTGCCCGAGCACACGGCGCACCATGGGCAGGTCCTTGGCCACCAACTGGTCCTGCAACGTCTTGGTGGCCGTCGAGATGAGGGTTCTTTTACCGGACAGGAACGCCGGCACGAGATAGGCGAGGGTCTTGCCGGTCCCGGTGCCGGCCTCGGCCACCAGGCAGCCGCCCGCTTCGACGGTCTCCGCCACCGCCACCGCCATCGCGGACTGGGCCGGGCGCGGCCGGAAACCCGGCAACGCGCTGGCCAGCGTCCCGCCCAGGCCGAGAACCGCCGCGAGATCGGGTCGCACCTAGTAGCGGGCCTTGTCCATGGCCTCGGCCGCGCAGCTGGCATCGCCCTTGAGGCGGCAGGCCTCGCCGATGATGCGCCAGTTGCCGCGGACGAGTTCGGCATTGTTCCTGGCGAGAAGGTTGGATTTCCTCGCCAGATCCTCGGCCAGGCCGGGCTGCTGCTGCCGCAGCCGCACGTCCGCGAGCACATGCCAGAGTTCCGGGTTCTTGGGCTGGATGCGGATGGCGCGCTCCAGCGACGCGGCCGCATCGGCGTAGCCACCGGAGCGGAACTGGCTCTCGATGTCGCCCTGCAGCGCGACCACCGCGGGCGGTGCGTTCATGGCAAACAGCCTGGGTGCCGGCGGTGGCGTCAGCGCGGGCGAGACCGGCTCGCTGGCGGCGGATGGCCAGACCGGCTCCGCGGCCGCGGGCGGCGTTGCGTCCTCGGGTGGTCCATAGGGGACGGGCTCGGCGGTTTCCACCGGCGGCAGCGATTCGGGGATCGGGTTCACCCCATAGGGGGAGGACGAGTAGCCCGGCAAGATCTCCCGCGGCGCGGACTCCGAGGGCAGGCTTTCCTCGAGCAGGGGCGGTCGCGAACTCGGCAGCGGGGTGATCGTGGGGGTCGGCATGGATTCGGTCGCCGCCGGCTGCGGCGTGACGGCCGGTGCCGGTTCGGGCAAGCGGACCGGCTCGACTATCGGGGCCGGCGCCGAACGCTGTCCGCCGATGCCGGCGCAGCCTGCCAGCAAGAGCGCCGGCAACAGGACGAGGCAGCGAAACCGCTGGTCAATGCGGAGCGAAGCGGCTGGATGGCCTTGCGGCAGGCCGCTCCGGTTTCGCGCCGGCGATACGCTCGGGACAGGAGTGATCATGGCCGGGAAGCATACCGGAAATTCCCGCTCCCGCCGCAGGAAACCCTTGCCCGGCGACGCGCGGAGCCCCCCTGAACTTTTACCGCCATGGCCTGTCCATGGGCTCCGAATGTCCGGCGGAATGTTCTTGCCGGACGCGAAATTTCGGGATCAGGGATTGGCGATTGATCGGTCGCTTTGTTGTGCAAGGCAGGGCGCTTCGGTATATTCGCAGAGACTGTATCTAATGACCCGCGGCCCACAACCCCCGTCCTTAGCATCCAGCCCGAGCCATTCACACTATAACAATCGATCTGTCACGATCGAGTGAGGGAACAGAACATGCGCAACATCAAGGTCATGAAAAACAGCCTGGCCGCCCTGGGATTCCTGGCTGCCAGCCTTCTTCCACTCTCCGCCTGGTCCCATGGCGGCGCCAGCGTCGACACCGATCAGTGCCGGGTCCAGATTGGCTCTCACCTGGTGCACTTTACCGCTTACCAGCCGCAGCTGACCGGCACCACCGAATACTGCAACGCGATTCCCGAGACCGGCCCCACTACTGTCGTCTTTGACTACGAGGGCAAGGCGCTCCGCAACATGACGGTCGAGTTCGAGATCACCAAGGAGCCGGAAGGCACCCGGGTCTTCTACCAGCCGCCCAGCACGCACCCGAACGGCACCTTCAACTCCATCGTGAACTTCACCGAGGCGGGCAAGTACCGCGTGCACATCACCCTGGTGAACGAAGGCCAGAAGGTGGATGAGCACATCGGCCTGGCCGTCGGCGCGGGCGCCAGCGGTATTCCGACCAGCACCCTCATCGTCGTCCTGACCCTGCTGGTGGCGGGCGGCTACATCTTCTACCTGTCCAACGCCGGCTTCAAGAACGCGATCGACAAGCTGATCTCCAACAAGAAGCAGGCCTGATCGTTGACCGGCCCGTTGCCACGGGCCGGTATCCCGGCGCCAGGATGGGGGAAACCCTGTCCTGGCGTTTTACCAACCACGGTTAACCGCCATGTCCAGACTAACGCTCGCTACCCTCACGGCTTCACTGCTCGTAACGCTGCCCCTGCCCTCGGCCGCCGTCTTCAAGGCGCCCCCCACGGCCAAGGTTGAAGCGGGTCAGGCCGAGCCTTTCTGCAACAGCGGCGCGCCACCCGAATGGCGACAGGCGCAGGTGGTGGAAGGGGTGCAGATACAGGAATCGCGCTCCTGCAATCCGGACAACCCGAACGACATCGCCGCCTTCGTCAAGGGCACGAACAACATATCCATGGAAACCCTCATGGATACCTCGAATGTCGCCGCCGATACCCTGACCCTGAGCAACGATATCGACAAGGACGGCGATCCCGACCATTACATCATCAAGCTCGAAATCATGGAGGTCAACGGCCACTCGCCCGACTTCCCGGGCGTGGTCCCCACCTTCGACATCGCCCCGGGCATCCAGCCGAGCTTCTGGGTCTTCACCCCCAAGAGCCGCGACATGTCGACCCGCAGCTTTGCCAGCGCCGAGGCCAACCCCTTGCTGCGCATGCCCTCCCCGCCCATCCGCGTCGAGCAGGGTGACGTGGTCTGGCTGGTGGTCGAGAACTCGCACTATTTCCCGCACTCCATCCACCTGCATGGCGTGGATCATCCCTTCATGGATCATGCCGGCGAAGGCAATGATGGCGTGGGCCAGACCAGCGAGATGGACATCATGCCCGGCCAGAGCAAGACCTACGTGATCCGCCCGCGGCAGGCCGGCACCATGTACTACCACTGCCACGTGCAGCCGCATACCCACATCGCGATGGGCCTGGCGGGCATGTTCATCGTCGAGGAAAACCGCCCGAACAACTGGCCGCAGGTCTTCAACATCGGCGCCGGCCAGGTGCGGCATCCCTCGGTGGCGGTACTGGAAAAATACAAGCAGGAATACGACCTGCACTACCAGTCGGTGGACAAGGAACTGCATTCGATCCCGCAGTCGGCCAACGACGTGCGCCTGGTGGCCAAGAAGATGAACCAGGAATACGACATGACCGACGCCACGGATGACTACTACCTGCTCAATGGACGAGCCTTCCCCTACACCCTGCGCGAGTCGCTGATCACCGTCAATCCCAGCGAGAAGGTGAAGATTCGCATCCTGAATGGCCATACCGAACCGATGGGCCTGCACATTCATGGACACAAGGCTACCGAGACCGATTACGACGGTGTGCCGGTGAATCCCGCCGCCCAGGTCACGCGCGATGTCTACAGCTTGGCGCCGGCGCAGCGTCTGGACCTGGCGCTCAACACCACCGATGATGGCCTGCACAGCTTCGGCTCCGGTCTGTGGATGTTCCATGACCATACCGAGAAGGCCTTCACCACCGACGGCATGGGCGAAGGCGGCAGCATCAGTCTGGTCGCCTACAAGGATTACGTGGACGAGAACGGCACCCCCAAGAGCCACGGCATGGATCTGAAGCCCTACTTCACCCGGGAGTTCTGGCAGCGCAAGATCCCCGTCTGGCAGGATCACATGGAGGACTGGAGCCCCCTGGGCGCACCGGCCGGCACCATGGATACCAAGCCCGGCATCAACGCTGGCAACGAGTTGCTGCCGCCGCAGGCAGCGCCTGCCGCCGGACCTTCCGCCAGTGGCGGGACCGCTCCCGCCGCCCCCGCCGGCAATGGCGGCGGCCTGTTCTCCGGCCTGCTGCTCGGCATGGCGGCTTATGTCCTCTACCTGAACCGCGCAAAGGTCATGGCACGACTGGGCCAGCTGCCTTTCCTGGCCAAGCATAAGCAATGAGGTGGATAGCGATGCTTAACCAATCCCTGAAGTTTGTTGGCGCCGGCCTCCTGTTGACCGCGTCGCTGGGTCAGGCCGCCGAAAAGACCGAGACCTTCGCCGAGCACAAGATGCTCATGGACCATGGCGGCGGCCATCTCATGGACATGGAAGGCGGCATGGTCATGGGGCAGAACAAGGACACCCTGCCGCCCGGCTGTTCACGGGTGAGCGAGGACGTGTCGATCACCGTGCGCGCCGGCCACAAGTACGCAAAGGATTATCCCGGCACCATGTTCGGTTTCGATACCCATGAATGGCGTGTCAAGCCGTGTACCCGCCTGACCGTGAACTTCATCAACGAGGACCACATCCGCCATCAGTGGATGATGCATGGCCTGCCCAAGTTCATCTACGACAAGGGCATGTTCCATCTGGAGATGACCGGCCCGGCGAAGATATCCGGCACCCTGATCCTGCCCGCCGAGGACAGGACCTATCTGGTCCATTGCGACATTGCCCAGCATATGGAAAAGGGCATGAAGGGCCAGTTGATCGTTGGCAAGGGCAGCACGCCCTTCCCCAGCATCCCGGGCATCACCGATTTCGTGGTTCCCGACGACTATGGCCCCAAGGTTCCCGACTCGGTCAAGCTGCCGCCACCCGCACCGGCGGCGGGCGTGTCCGCCGGCAACAGCGCCACACCAACGTCGTCCGGCAATGGCACGTTCCTGCTGGGCCTGGTGCTCGGCATCGTGGGTACCCCCCTGGGTATCGGCTACTATCGTCGGCGCTTTGCCGGCATGTCGGGGCAGGAGGTCGCCACCTGCCTGGTGGATGGCTGCCGCTCCTGGCTGGACAGGCTGATCGGCTTTCTTACCACCCTGATCGGCGGCGTGCACAAGAAGTAGCCGGGTTCCCTGCTGCCCGGCTTCCGGAGAAGCCGGCGATTGGCCGTCGGGGTGACATGACGTCACCCGGCGGCCTTTTCATGTCCGGAGCATCCAGCGCTGGCGCAAACATCGCTCGCACCCATTCCGGGGCATGCCGCACCATTTCGGTGATGCGGCAAGTCCCACGGGACCGGAGCGCCCCGTTATCAGGCCGCTCGCACCAGTAACAACCTGGCCTGAACCTTGCTTGCCTCTCGCGATCCCCTTGATGAGGTCATGCAATGGATAACGTCAACCAAAGTCAGGACGTGCTGTTTGTGCTGCTCGGCGCCATCATGGTGCTGGCCATGCACTCCGGGTTTGCCTTCCTGGAACTCGGCACCGTCCGCCGCAAGAATCAGGTCAACGCGCTGGTCAAGATCCTGGCGGATTTTGCCGTATCGACCATCGCCTACTTCTTCGTCGGCTATTACCTGGCCTATGGGGTGCAGTTCTACCAGGATGCCACCCAATTGACGGCCGACCATGGCTACGCGCTGGTCAAGTTCTTCTTCCTGCTGACCTTCGCTGCGGCGATACCCGCCATCATTTCGGGCGGCATCGCCGAACGCGCGCGCTTCAACCCGCAGATCGCCGCGACCTTCCTGCTGGTTGGCCTGGTTTACCCGTTCTTCGAGGGTATCGCCTGGAACAACCATTTCGGTGCCCAGGCCTGGCTGGAAAAGACTTTCGGCGCCCCCTTCCACGATTTCGCCGGCTCCGTTGTGGTGCATGCACTGGGCGGCTGGGTCGCGCTCACCGCCGTGCTGCTCATGGGGCCGCGCCGGGGACGCTACCACCGCAACGGCGGCATGTCGGCCCATCCGCCATCCAGCATTCCCTTCCTGGCACTGGGCGCCTGGATATTGACCGTGGGCTGGTTCGGCTTCAACGTCATGTCGGCGCAGACCTTGCAGGCCATCAGCGGCCTGGTGGCCATCAACTCTCTCATGGCGATGGCCGGCGGCACGCTGGCGGCGTTGCTGGCGGGCCGCAACGACCCGGGCTTTGTCCACAACGGCCCGCTGGCGGGGTTGGTGGCCGTCTGTGCAGGCTCCGACATCATGCACCCGGCCGGCGCCCTGGTGCTGGGTCTCTGTGCCGGCGGGCTGTTCGTCGGCATGTTCACCCTGACGCAGAACCGCTGGAAGATCGACGACGTACTCGGCGTGTGGCCCCTGCATGGCCTGTGCGGCGCGCTGGGCGGCCTGGCGGCCGGCCTGCTGGGGCAGCCCTCGCTGGGAGGGCTCGGCAAGGTCGCCTTCATGTCCCAGTTGCTGGGCACGGGACTGGCCATCGTTGTCGCCCTGACCGGCGGCTTTCTGATCTATGGCGTGTTGCAGCGCCTTTTCGGGTTGCGGCTGGATCCGGAGGAGGAGTTCACCGGTGCCGACCTGACCATCCACCGGATCAGCGCCAGTCCGGAGAAGGAGTCCGGCTGGTAGGAGGTATCGGCCCCGACCCTGCGGCACGCCGCTGCCACAGGGTCGCGATACCATCGTCGAGACAGTCAGGCGTCGCCGTGCACCAGCCTGGCCAGCTGGATCGCCGGGCTGAGGACGCTACCCTGGAACTGCAACCAGTTCAGGAGACCGTCCAGGTACACGATATGCGGCGCGACACCCTGGGAGGTGATCCGCACCACGCACTGATGTCCTGGCCCTTCCCAGAGAGAAAAGGTGACTTCCCCGGCATCGACTTCCCGGCGCGTCATCGGCTCGTAGCCTTCGGCCAGGATGGCCTCGACCACATCGTCGGGACGCCTGACCTTGCCGCCGAAATAGCGGGTGACGTCGGCGGGCTGGAATTCACCGCCCTTGTAGGTAAAGAATAGGGCTGAGCTGGATGCTTGGGTCATGCTTGCGCTCCTCGTCAAGGTAAAGCAGCGATTGTAACAACCTTGCCCCAGAATGAGAGATTCCGGCGGTAGCCTGTGGCGGCCGCCGCCGGGGCCCTCCGTGCCAGTTGCCGAATACGGACGACTCTCTCACACTAGCCGTTTCCAACAGCATCGAATTCACCCCCACGGCATGCCCCGCTCCGCGCTCAAATCGCTGCACGAGACCCTGGCGCTGGCGACCGGGCTGGGCATGCTGGGCGTCGCCTGCCTGTTATGGTCGCCGCTGGCCCTGATACTGAAGATGCTGCTGCCGGAACGCCACGGGCGCGCACTCGGACGGCGGGTCATCAGCCTCGCGTTCCGGGGCTACCTCCACGTCCTGGGTGCCCTGAACTGGGTCAAGGTCGATCTTGCGGCGCTCGACAACCTGGCCCGGCAACCGGCGACGATCATCGCCCCCAACCACCCCAGCCTGCTGGACGCCGTCCTGATCTTCTCGCGCATTCCCGACATCGGCTGCATCGTCAAGGCTCCGCTGCTCGACCATGCCCTGCTGGGTGCCGGTGCCCGGCTGGCCGGCTACATTCCCAACCATCGGTGCCATGACATGATTCGCCTGGCCGTCCGCGAGCTGCGCGAAGGCCGTCATCTGCTGCTGTTTCCGGAGGGCACGCGCACCTCGCGACCACCGGTCGACCCCCTGCGCAGCAGCCCGGCGCTGATCGCGCGCCGGGCGGGAGCGCCCATCCAGACCCTGCTCATCGAGATGAATGTGCCATTCCTCGGCAAACACTGGCCGCTGCTGCGGCGCCCGAGCCTGCCGATCGTGGTGCACGTGCGGCTGGGACAGCGGTTCCCGCCCCCCGGAGAGGTACGCGCCTTCACCGGCACGCTGCAGCGGCATTTCGAGTCCGAACTCCGGCCGGTTTCCCCGGAGCCGGCCACCGAATCCCTGTCCATCTGTTCCGCCAACCCATGAAAGCGTCCACCACCCATCTGGTGCTGATCCCGAGCTACAACCCCGGGCGCAAGCTCCTCGAGACGGTCGACGCCGCCCGCCAGTACTGGAATCCGGTGTGGGTCGTTGCCGACGGCAGCACCGATGGCTCCACCGAACTGCTGGCAGCCCGGATCGCCAAGGACAGCGGCCTGCGCCTGCTGCAACTGCCCGGGAACCGCGGCAAGGGCGCCGCCGTGCTGGCCGGTCTTGAGGAAGCGGCAGCGGCGGGATACACGCACGCATTGACCCTGGACGCCGACGGCCAGCATCCGGTGGCACTGATCCCCGAGTTCATGGCCGCTTCGCGGCGGCGCCCCGAGGCCATGATCCTGGGTCTGCCGGTCTTCGGCGAGCAGGCGCCGAGGGTGCGTGTCCGCGGGCGCAGGATTTCCAACCTCTGGGCCAATATCGAGACGCTCTGGTCCGGAATCGGCGATTCCCTGTTCGGTTTTCGCGTCTATCCGATACAACCGCTGCTGAGGATCATGTCCCGCCAGCCCTGGATGCGGCGCTTCGATTTCGACCCCGAGGCTGCCGTTCGCCTGTGCTGGCATGGCGTGCCGGCCATCAACCTGCCGGCGCCGGTACGCTACCTGAGCGCCACGGAAGGCGGCGTATCGCATTTCCACTACGGGCGCGACAACCTGCTGCTCACCTTCATGCATGTCCGCCTGGTGCTGGAGTCTCTCCTGCGGCTACCCGGCCTGCTGATCCGGTGGCTGTCGGGGCGAGCCTAGTCCCGGCAGGGGCGCGCCACAAACAGCACATTCGCGAAAGGGGTGCCGCCGCTCATGGGCTGCGCTTCCGGCGCGAATCCCGCCTGCCGCAGCAGCGCATCCCAGGCCTGCCGGGTTCGGCAGCTGAAGCGCCGCCGGCCATAGCCGCGCACCCAGGCAACGGTGTGATCGACCAGGTTGGCGCGCCGCTGGCCCAAGCCGGCAGCCCGATCGCCGACCCGCAGCAGCAGGCGGCCATCGGCCGGCAGCCCGTGCCGGATGCGTTCGAGCAGCCGCGGCTGCGCCTCGGCATCGAGATAGTGGAGCACGTCGAAGAGCACCACTACATCCGCCGCTGGCCATGGCAAGTCGAGCAGATCGCCACATTCGAATGCGGCCCTGGGGCCGAGCGCCATCCACGCGCGCTGGATGTCGACCCGCAGGGCGTCGATGCCCCGGTAGCCGCGCAGGGATGGCGGCGCCGGCAGGCCGGCAGGCCAGTCGCCGGCATCCCAGCGTTCCCGCGCCGTCCGCAGCCAGGCGGCCAGGAGACCCTGCCCGCAACCGAGATCCAGCACCCGCGCCTGGTCGGGAATCAGTGCCTGCTCCAGCAGGGCGGGAAAGATCGGATCGCCGGCCAGCTTGCCCTGGGCGAAATGCCGCGCATAGCGGCCGGCCGGGCGATAGGCCTCGGCCGCCGCCCGGACCAGCGTCTGGCGGAACGCATCGGGCAGCTGCGCCCTCATGCCAGGGTTTGCGGCAGGCTGACCGGCCGCAGGCCCGCCGCCCGCGCTGCCGCCAGAACCTGCGGCAGGGCTTCGAGGATGACCGGGCGACCCGCCGGGGTACGCGCGGCGTTGCCGTCATGCAGGAGCAGGATGTCGCCCGCCGCCAGGCCCCGCAGCAGACGCCGGCTGACTTCCGCGGGCGCGCCTTCGCGCGTGTCGAAGGCGCGCCGGGTCCAGCTGGCCAGTTGCAGACCAAACCGGCACAGGGCCGGCTCCAGCAGGGGGTTGCGGATACCGAACGGCGCCCGGAAGAACCGCGGCGCCTGGCCGGTGATGTCGGCCAGCGTGGCCTGCGCCGCGCCCACCTCCGCGACGAACCCCCGATAGCCAGACAGGGCAAAGCCGAGCCGGTGGCGATGGCTGTGGTTCTCCACGCTGTGGCCACGCGCGACCATCGCACGGCACAGGGCGGGATATCGCCGCGCCTGCTCGCCGATGCAGAAGAAACTGGCGCGCGCGCCCGCGGCCTCCAGCACGTCCAGCACGGCCGGCGTGACGTCCGGATCGGGGCCGTCGTCGAGGGTGATGGCGATGTCGCCCCGGGCCGCGGCGGCGGCCGGCAGCCGGGTCCAGTTCGGCCCCAGCAGGCGGCTTCTGGGCCACATGCCCGCGGCCGAGATGAGCGCCTGATCCAGGGCGACCGCGCCGGCGCACCAGGGCCAGAGCCCGCCGTCGAGGCCGGATACGATCACGGCGCCCGCGTGCAGGGCCAGGGAGCCCGCGATGAAGCCCGCCGGCCGCCAGGGTCTCGCGGCGAGCGCGACAGACTCTCGGCGAACCCCGGTAACATATTGCGAACCTTGTTGCGTCACTCCCCTCCCTCACCTGCCTGCATGCCCGTGGCCCCGGAAAAACCCCAAGTTCCCCACCCCGCCCTGCATCCGCATTTCAGCGACCTCGGCGAGAAACAGGCGTTCCTGCGGCGTGTCTTCGACGACTCGGCCAAACATTATGAACGCATCGCCAGCTGGGGATTTCTCGGTACCGGCGGCTGGTATCGCCGCCAGGCGCTGGCGCGGGCCGGGCTGCGGCCCGGCATGCGGGTGGCGGACATCGCCGCCGGCACCGGCATCACCGCCCGGGCGGCCGCCGCGCTGGCCGGCGATCCCGCGCTGGTCACCTGCGTGGACCCGAGCGGCGGCATGCTGCGGGAATCCCGGCGGCGGCTTCCCGCCGCCCGGCATGTGCAGGCCGGGGCCGATGCCGTCCCCCTGGCCGACGCGACGTTCGACCTGCTCAGCATGGGCTTCGCCGTGCGCCACGTCGAAAGCCTGGACACGGCGTTCGGCGAGTTCGCCCGCATCCTCAGGCCCGGCGGACGCCTGCTGATCATGGATATCACCAGGCCCGAGGGCAACACGGCATACCGGCTGGCACGCCTGTATTTCCGCGATCTGATGCCGCGCCTGACCGGCATCGTCACCGGCAGCCGGCAGGCCCGCCAGCTGATGGAATACTACTGGGAAACGCTGGATCGCATGGTGGAGCCCGCCTGCGTGCTGGCGGCCCTGCGCCAGGCCGGTTTCGAGCTGCCGGATCGGCATGTCGAAGCCGGCATCTTCAGTGAATACAGGGCCGTCAAGCCATCAGCCTGACCATGCCCGCGCCCGGCCGGGGATGCGATCGCCCGCCACCCGGGCCACCCGGCCCGGCCCTCCCGATCGTCCCGCGGCGGCAACGTTGTCGCGGCCAAGCCTTTGTTATACTAGGAGTGGCCCGCACGGGTTGCCGCATGGCGGCGTAGACAACCCACGACATGCGGGAACGCGAATCCCCCGTCAAACGAGCGATGATCTTGAACGCGGATACCGTTTCATCCCGCCACTGCGACGTACTGATCATGGGCGGCGGACCGGCCGGCGCAGCGGTGGCCGCGTTGCTGGCCAGACGCGGCTGGCATGCCGTGATCCTGGAGAAGGATCGCCACCCGCGCTTCCATATCGGCGAGAGCCTGCTGCCGCTGAGCCTGCCCTTCCTCGCCGAGCTCGGCGTTCTGGAGGAGATCGAAGCCATCGGTCTGCGCAAGTACGCGGCGGAGTTCCACTCCGTCTACCACGGCAAGAGCATGACCTTCAGCTTCGGCGAGGCGCTGCGGCCCGATTATCCCTATGCCTACCAGGTGCGCCGCGCCGAGTTCGACCATGTGCTGCTGCGCAATGCCGGCCACCAGGGGGCCGAGGTGCACGAGGGCTGGCGGGTCGACACGGCGGCGATCGCCGACGGCGAAATCCGCGCGGTGACCGCGGTCGACGAGACCGGCGAACGCGCCCGCTGGCAGGCCCGGTTCTATGTCGACGCCACCGGCCGCGATACCTTCCTGGCCGATTTCCTGGCACTCAAGGAGTGCAATGCCCGCCATCGCAGCGCGGCGCTGTACGCCCACTTCGAGGGCGCCGAGCGCGCGCAGGGACAGGCCGAGGGCAACATCTGCATCCACTGGTTCGATCACGGCTGGTTCTGGATGATCCCGCTGAAGGACGGCACCATGAGCGTCGGCGCGGTCTGCAAGCCGGAGTATCTGAAACGGCGCAGCGTGCCGGTGGAACAGTTCCTGTTCGATACCATCGCCCTCTGCCCGGGCGTCAGCCGGCGCCTCGCCAACGCCAGCCTGGCCGGCGAGGTGACGGCGACGGGCAATTACTCCTATCAGTCACGGCGGATGACCGGCAAGAATTTTCTCCTGGCCGGCGACGCCTATGCCTTCATCGACCCGGTCTTCTCCAGCGGCGTGCACCTGGCCCTCAACAGCGCCTTCCTGGCGGCCGAGGCCGTCGACGGCATCCTGCGGCAACCGGCCAGCGCCAAGCAGCGGCTGGCCCGCTTCGAGCGCGAGGTCCGCAAGGGGCTGGGCGTCTTCTCCTGGTTCATCTATCGCATCACCACCCCCGCCATCCGCGACCTGTTCATGAATCCCGAGAACCTTTTCCGGGTGCGGCAAGCGGTCGTCTCGGTCCTAGCCGGCGATCTGTTCCGGGGCACCCGGCTGCGCGGTCCGCTGCTGGCGTTCCGCCTGATCTATCACGTGAGAAGTCTGCTCATCCGCTGGGGCGTCATGCCGGCAGTAACCCGCTGATGCCGGCGCGGCCCAGTTTCGCCATCCCCGACCTTCGCGGACCGATCGCCCGGCCGGCCGGCCGTCGCAGCGCGACGCCGAGTCTCGGCCAGGCCTACCGGCCGGTGGACGGCCCGCTCGTCCAGGCACCCGGGCAATATGTGCTCGGCGTGCTCCAGCATGGCGGGGACGGCGACCATGACGGTCCGGGACCGGCGCCGGTCGTTGAGGTGCCCGCCTGCCGCGTGGCCATGCCGGTACTCGCCGGTGCGCCCGGCCGGGAGGTCTGGTTCACCGATCAGCCGGTCCATTACGGCCAGCGGCATGGTCTCCGCTATGCCTATCGGGACGGACTGATGTTCGGCGTCGTCCGTTGCCCCGCCGGGGAGCCGGACCGCGCCGCCCACGACGCCTATCTCGACATCGTCCGGCTGACGCGGGAGCATGGAACCGGGCCGATCTTCCGGGTCTGGAACTTTTTCCCGGACATCAACGGGGAGCAGGCGGGACTGGAGCGCTACCGCCGCTTCTGCCTCGGCCGTTACGAGGCGCTGTCCGCCGCGGGTTACCGCCTGGATGCGGATCTGCCCGCCGCCAGCGCGGTCGGCACGCACGGCGGCGACCTCTGGATCGCCTTCCTGGCCGGGCGCGGCATCTTCGCCCAGATCGAGAACCCCCGCCAGGTCAGCGCCTTCCGCTATCCGCCGGCATACGGCCCCCGCAGCCCCTCCTTCTCGCGCGCAATCCGCTTCACCACCCCCCGGCAGGACCGGCTGTTCATCTCGGGAACCGCCAGCATCCTCGGTCACCGGAGCCACGGCACGGGCGATCCGGCGCTGCAATGCCGGACGACCGCCGACAACCTGCAGGCCCTGCTGGCAGCCGCCGGCGCGGACCGCCTCGACCGGCTGGGCGAGCGAGCGCGCTGGAAGATCTACCTGCGGCACCCGCGGCAACTGGAGCCGATCCGCGAACAGCTCGGCACCCTGCTGGATCCCGCGAGTCCCTGCCTCTATGTCGCGGGCGACATCTGCCGCGCCGACCTGCTGCTCGAGATCGAAGGCGTTGTGGATCTGTAGGTCCGCCCTCCGGCAAGCCGGTGGCCGAGGCCGCGGCTTGCCCCTGTATCCCATCTTTCCAAGGATCGATCGCATGTCATCACCGAACGCACTGGAAGCCGAACTGGCCCGACTCATGGTCGATACGCTCAACCTCGATATCGCCCCGGCGGCGATCGACCCTGCCGCGCCCCTGTACCAGGAGGGGCTGGGCCTGGATTCCATCGACCTGCTCGAACTGTCGGTGGTCATCTCCAAGCGCTATGGGTTCCTGATCAAATCGGACGATCCCGAGGTGAACCGCATGTTCTCCTCGCTTGCCGCCCTCGCCGAGGCGGTCTCGCATCGGCGGACGACCTGATCGATGACGGGCAAGACCCGGACCAGCGTGCTCCTGATCGCGGGATTTCCGCTGGTTTCCTACCTGCTGCTGCGCTACAGCCCGCTGCCGCCGGACTGGCTGGGCCTGCCCGATGGCCTGCTGGCCGTGGGCCTGTTCCTGGGACTCGGCATCCGCGGCTCCCTGGCCTTGCGGCTGGGGCTGACCCTGGCGGGCCTGGCCGTCACCCTGCTGGGATTCTGGCGCGCGCCGGCCACGACGCTGGCGCTGATCCCGGCCGTCGTCAACCTGCTGCTGGCGCGGATGTTCCAGATGACCCTGGCAGCCGGCCAGGAACCCCTGATCACCCGCATCGCGCGGCTGGCCCGCCAGGAACCCCATGGCCTGCCGGCCGAGCTGCGGGTCTATACCCGCCGGCTGACGGCGGCCTGGGCCCTGTTCTTCCTGGCGCTGGCGCTCAATTCCGTGCTGCTGGCCTGGCTGGCCACGCCGAAAACAGTCTGGCTGTTCGCCAATACCCTGAACATGCTGCTCATGGCGGCATTCTTCATCGTCGAGAACCTGTACCGGCGCCACCGGCTTCGCGCCTACCCGCATACCCCGCTGCACCGCCTGCTGGCCACCCTGCTGCAGCATGGCTGGCAGAGCCCGGGACGGGTCATGGAGACCCCGCGATGAGCACGCCCCCCGGCTTCACCATTGATGCCGCTCACCCCGCCCTGCCCGGACACTTTCCCGGCCGGCCGGTCGTACCGGCCGCGGTGATCCTCGCCGAGGTGCTTTCGGCCGCGGCACGGCACCATCCGGCCGCTCCGGTCACCGGCGTCGTCCAGGCCAAGTTCGTCGCCCCACTCGAACCAGGCAGGCGCGCCGAGATCCGCTTCACGAGCAGCGCCCGGGGCCTCTGCTTCGACTGCGTCGCCGACGATCGCCGGATCGCCATGGGCCTGCTGCAAACCGGGCCATGAGCACGGCCTGGCAAAGCCTGCCCGAGCGCAGCAATGCCTTCTGGCTGCGCACCATCGCCTGGATCGCCCTGCATCTGGGGCGGCCCTTGGCGCGCGGCCTGCTGTATCCGATCACGGCCTACTTCCTGCTGGTGCGCAACGCCACCCTGCCGGCCGCCCGGCGTTTTCTCCGCCGCGCCCTGGCGCGGGAGCCCGGCTGGCGCGATCTCTTCCGCCTCTACCACACATTTGCCTGCACCCTGCTCGACCGGCTGTTCGTGCTCGCCGGCCAGGACCATCGCCTGAGCATTCACGTGCAGGGGCTGGAGGTCCTGGAGCGCTTCACGAACACGGGCAGTGCCTGCCTGCTGGTCGGCTCGCACCTGGGCAGCTTCGAAATCATCCGTGCCCTGGGCCGCAGCCGCTTGGGGCTGCGCGTCAAGGTGCTGATGGATACCGAGGCCACCCCGCAGATCACCCGGCTCTACCGCTCGATCAACCCGTCCCTGTACGAGGACATCGTGCCCATGAACCAGCCGGGCGCCCTGCTGGAGCTGGTCCCGCTGATCCGCCAGGGCGGCATGCTGGCCCTGCTGGGCGATCGCTGCCTCGCCGGCGACCGCCGTACCGGCTGCCGCTTCTTCGGCGAGCCCATCGATCTGCCGCAGGCGCCGTTCATGCTGGCCCAGGCCCTGGAACTCCCCATGGTGTTGTTCTTCTGCCTGCACGAGGGCTGGGGACGCTATACCGTGGTGTTCGAGGACCTGGCTCCGTTTCATCCCCTGCCCCGCCGCCAGCGGGAGGCGGCCGCCCAGGCCACGATGCAGCATTACACGGACCGGCTGGAGCACCATGCCCGCCGGGCACCCTGGAACTGGTTCAACTTCCATGACATCTGGCAGCGCGAAGCCTGAGGCGAAACCTCTTCCGCCCTGGCGCCGGCGGCAGCTGGCGGGGCTCTGCCTCGCGGCCCTGTCCACCTGGGTCGCCGCGGCCGAGCCCGGTCCCGTTCCCACGCTGGAAAGCCTGCTGGCGCGCCTCGCGGCTCGCGCAGCAATCCGCGTGCATTTCGTCGAGACCCGGACGCTTGCCCTCTTGACCCAGCCGCTCAGGCTCGAAGGCACCCTGGAATTCCGCCCGCCCGACCACCTCGCCAAGCATGTGGAACAGCCTGCCGAGGAGCACTACCTGATCGACGATGGCGTGGTGACGGTGCGCAAGCCCGGCCAGGGCGCCGATCTCACCCTGAACCTCCAGGACTACCCGCCCCTGCAGGCCTTCGCCGAGAGCCTGCGCGCGCCCCTGGCCGGCGATATCGAGGCGCTGCGGCGCTACTGGCAACCCAGCCTCGGCGGGTCGTGGCGGCGCTGGCAGCTGACGCTGACACCGGCGCGGGCGGAACTGGGCGCCGTGGTGCGCAGCGTCCGCCTGGAAGGCGAGCAGGACCGCCTGCTGCGCATGACGCTGGAGGAGGCGAACGGCGACCGTTCGCAGCTCGGTTTCCAGCCCTTGCGATGAGGCGGCGACTGCCCATCCTGATCTGGCTGGCCTGGCTGGGCTTCGGCCTCGGATGGCTGTGGCTGCGGACGCCGGTCTCGACCGACCTGACCTTCTTCCTGCCCCGCACGCCGACCCTGCTCGACAGCATCCTGGTGCAGCAGATGCGCGAGGGACCGGCCTCGCGCATGCTGCTGATCGCCATCGGCGGCGGTACGCCAGCCGACCGCATCCATGCCAGCCGCCGGATCGTGGAAGCCCTGCGGCCCCTGCCGATGTTCGAGACGGTGCTCAACGGACCCGATCCACGCAGCCTGGCCGGGCTGGAGACACGGCTGTTCCGCTACCGCTACGCCCTCAGTCCGGCCATGGCGCCCGATCATTTCGATGGCCCGTCCCTGCGCGCCAGCCTGGAGCAGCGCCTCGGGGAGCTGGCGTCTCCGGCCGGCTGGCTGGAGAAGAACTGGCTGCCGCGCGACCCGACCGGGACCTGGATGGCGCTGCTGACCACCTGGCTGCCCGCGACCGGTCCGGCGCTGGAACAGGGCGTGTGGGTATCCGGCGACGGCCAGCGGGCGCTGGTGCTGGCGAGAACCCGCGCCTCGGGCTTCGATCTCGAGGCCCAGGCGGTCGCCCAGGAGGCCGTGCACACGGCCTTCGGCGCCCAGCCCGAGGCGGCCCGCCTGACGCTGATCCTCGGCGGACCCGGTGCCCTGGGCGTCGAGGCGAATGCGGAGATCACCGCCGATGCGGCCCGGCTGTCCCTCGTCAACGGCCTGCTGGTGCTGCTGCTGATGGGCGCCGTCTACCGCTCGGCCCGGGTGCTGGGCCTGAGCCTGCTGCCGCTGGCGACCGGCCTGGTCAGCGGCGCCACCGTCACCAGCCTCGCCTTTGGCGGCGTGCACGGCATCACCCTCGGTTTCGGCGCCACCCTGGTCGGCGTCGCGGCGGACTATCCCAATCACTACTTCACGCATCTCTCGCCGCGGGAAACCCCCGCCGGCGCCATGCGCCGCATCTGGCCCACGCTGCGCCTGGGGCTGCTGACCAACATCGCCGGCTTTGCCGCCATGCTGTTCTCCGGCTTCGTCGGTCTGGCGCAGCTGGCCGTCTTTGCCGGCGCCGGACTGCTGGGTGCCGGGCTGTCGACGCGCGGGGTGCTGCCGGCGCTGTCGGCGGCGCAGGTCCGGCTGCCGGCCTGGGTGGAACGGGGGCTGCCGTCGCGGCGCCCGGGCGCCCCTCCCGCCCTGCGCTGGCTGCCGGCTGGCCTGACCGCTGTGGCCGGGCTCGCTTTCGTGTCGCTGGACCGGCCGCTCTGGAACGACGACATCGCCGTGATGAACCCGGTACCGCTGGAGCGCCTGCACCAGGACGAGGCCTTGCAGCGGGATTTCGGCGCGCCGGATCTGCGCCAGCTGCTGGTCGTGGCCGCGGCGAGCGCCGAAGCCGCCCTGCGTGGCTCCGAAGCGCTGACGCCGGTGCTGGATCGCCTCCGGGCGGATGGCGTGCTGGGCGACTACGACGCGCCCGGACGCTATCTGCCCAGCGCCGCGCGGCAGGCCGAGCGGCTGGCGGCGATCCCCGCCCCGGAAATCCTCGCGGCCCGGCTGCGCCAGGCGCTTGCCGGCCTGCCCTTCCGAAACGATGCCTTCGCGCCCTTCCTGCGCGAGGCGGCGGCAGCCCGGCTGGCCGGACCGGCAACGCGGCGCGAACTGGCCGGGACGCCCCTCGCCGACCGTCTCGACGGTCTGCTGCTGCCGGTCGGCGCATCCTGGGCGGCGCTGCTGCCGCTGGCGCGGATCGCCGACCCATCCGCCCTGGCCGACCGCATCGCCGCCCTGGACCGGGCGGATGTCCGCCTGCTCGACCTGCGCGCCGAATCGACCCGGCTGATGCGTGATTACCGCCAGGAGGCCCTGCGACTGCTGGCAGGGAGCCTGATCGCCATCGTTCTGCTGCTCGCCGCCGGCCTACGCAGCCTGAGGGAGAGCCTCAGGGTGATCGCACCGGTGCTGCTGGCGGGCCTCTGCACCGGCCTGATCATGGCGATCGGCTTCCGGGGGCTGAATCTCTACCATCTGGTTTCCCTGCTGCTGGTCATGGGGCTCAGCCTGGACCAGGCGCTGTTCTTCAACCAGGACGCGGCCGATCCCGAGCAGCGACGGCGCACGCTGCTGTCGCTGCTGGTTTGCAGCGCCAGCGCCGTGCTGGCCTTCGGCACCCTGGCGCTGTCGCGGGTCAACATTCTGCAGGCCATCGGCACCACCGTGGCCGTGGGCGCCATCCTCGCCATCGGCTTCGCCGCGCTGCTGGCGCAACGGCCCCGGGTTCCGCGATAATCGAGCCTTATGCCCGCCCTCATCGATCTCCGCGCCCGTTACCCGGAACTCCACGCGGTTCGCCCCGGCTCCCCCCTCGCCATTCGCCATTACACCCTGACCAACGCGCTGGGCGCGGGCCGGGCGGCGAGTCTGGAGGGCCTGCGCGGCCGCCGCTCCGGCCTGCGGCCCTGCGATTTCCCCGGAGCCGGGCTCGCCACCTGGATCGGCCGCGTCGCGGGACTGGAAACCGCGCCACTGCCGGCCGAGCTGGCCCGCCACGAGTCCCGCAACCACCGGCTGGCCTGGCTGGCCCTGCAGCAGGACGGGTTCCTCGCGGCGGTCGCCGCGGCCATCGGCCGGCACGGAGCCGAGCGCGTCGCCGTGGTGATGGGCACCAGCACCTCCGGCATCCTCGAAACCGAGCGCGCCTATCGCCGGCGCGATCCCGACAGCGGCCGGCTGCCGCCGGACTTCCGCTACCGGGAAACCCAGAACACCTTCGCGCCGGCCGATTTCGTGCGTCGGGTCCTGGGCACCCGCGGCCCGACCCTGACGCTGTCCACGGCCTGCTCCTCCAGCGCCAAGGTGTTCGCCAGCGCCGCCCGCATGCTCGCGGCCGGCTGGTGCGACGCGGCCGTGGTCGGCGGCGTCGACAGCCTCTGCCTGACCACCCTGTATGGCTTCGATGCCCTGGACCTGATGGCCGAGGAGCCCTGCCGCCCGGCCGACGCGCAGCGCCGGGGCATTTCCATCGGCGAGGCGGCCGGTTTTGCCCTGCTGGAGCGGGCCCGGCCCGGCGAGCCGGGGCTGGCGCTGCTCGGCCATGGCGAGAGCGCCGATGCCTACCACATGTCCTCGCCTCATCCCGAGGGCCTGGGGGCGGCCCTGGCCATGGCCCAGTGCCTGCTGCGCGCCGGCCGCGAACCCGACGACGTCGACTTCACCCTGCTGCACGGGACCGCCACGCGCGCCAACGACAGCGCCGAAGACCGGGCGCTGGCGGATGTCCTCGGACCGGGACGACCGTGCAGCTCGATCAAGGGCTGGATCGGCCACACGCTGGGCGCTGCCGGCATCATGAACGCCCTGGTCGCCTGCCTGTGCCTGGAGGAGCGGTTCGCGCCGCCCAGCCTCCAGACCCGCCAGGTGGATCCGACGTTTGTCGGCCGGGTTCTGCTGACGGAGGAACGCCGGCCGCTGCGCACCGTGCTCAGCAACGCCTTCGGCTTCGGCGGCAGCAATGCCTGCCTGCTGCTGGGCTGGCACCCATGACGCTGCCGGTCCGCATCGTGGGCATCGGCGTGCGCGGTCCGGGCCTGCCCGACTGGCCGGGCTGTCGCGACACGCTCCGCGAGCCGGCCTCCCATGTCCCCGGACCGCTGTCCCGCCCGGTCGGCCAGGGATTGCCGGCCACCGAGCGGCGACGCGCGACGACCGTCACCCGGCTGGCGCTGGACGTCGCCGCCGAGGCGCTGGCCGGGCATGACGCCGGCCAGGTGGCTGCGGTCTTCGCCTCGTCCGGCGGCGAGGTGGACGTGGTCCACGGCATCTTCGAGCAACTGGCCGGGACCGACCGGCGTCTGTCGCCGACCGCCTTCCACAATTCGGTCCACAACGCCGCGGCGGGCCACTGGAGCATTGCCAGCGGCTCCCATGCCGCCGCCGACAGCCTCTGCGGCTACGATGACAGCTTCGGGGTCGGCCTGGCCGAGGCGTGCCTGCGTTGTCAGGAGGGGGATAGCCCCGTGCTGCTGGTGGCCTGCGACTGGCCGCCGCTGTTTCCCATCGCCGAGTTCCGCCCCATCACCCAGCCCTTTGCCGTCGCCCTGCTGCTCCAGGCGGATGGGCCGGCAGGTCCGGGGCTGGCCCGGCTGGCGGTGGACTACCGGCCCGTGCCAGCCCATGCGGAAAGCCTGCCGGGGCCGACACTGGAGCAGCTCCGCACCGACAACCCCGCCGCCAGCAGCCTGCCGCTGCTGGCCGCCATCGCCGCCGGGCGGCCGGCACGGCTGTCGCTGGGCCATGGCATGGGCGGCTCGCTGCGGATCGAGGTCGAGCCGTGCGGCTGACATCGGCGGAGATTGCCGCCCTGATCCCCCATGCCGGCAGCATGCTGCTGCTGGACAGCGTCGGCGACTGCCATGCCGGGCGGCTGCAGGCGGCCGCCGGCAGCCATCGGCGATCCGACAACCCCCTGCGGCGGGAGGGCCAGCTGCCGGTGGCGGCGGCCATCGAATACGCCGCCCAGGCGGCCGCCGTGCATGGCGCCCTGATGACGGGTGACAGATCGCCCAGACCCGGCCTGCTGGCCCTGGTCAGGGATTTTCGCTGGACGGTCGATCGCCTCGATGGCATTGCGGCGGAACTGGCCATCGAGGTATGCCCGGTCCTGGCCCAGGCCGGCAGCACGCTGTACGACTTCCGGCTGGCGGCGGACGGCAACCTGCTGGCCAGCGGCCGGCTGGCGGTGTTTTTTCCCGTGCCGGAATCCGGCACATGAGGCGAGCCCTGGTGACCGGCGGCAGCGGCGCGCTGGGTGCCGCCATCAGCCAGGCGCTGGCCGGCATGGGCCTGCATGTCCTGGTGCATGCCCATCGCCACGGGGATGCGGCGGCGCGCGTGGTGGACGCCATCCGGCAGGCGGGCGGATCGGCCGAGGCGGTCCAGTTCGATGTCACGGATCCCGGGGTCTGCCAGGACATCCTCGGCCGGCTGGCCGAGGAGCACCCCATCCAGGTGCTGGTCAACAATGCCGGGCTCCATGACGATGCGCCGCTGGCGGGCATGAGCCGGAGCCAGTGGGCGCGGGTGATCGACGTTTCCCTGCACGGCTTCTACAACGTCACCCAGCCGCTGCTGCTGCCGATGCTGCGCACGCGCTGGGGCCGCGTCATCTCGATCGCCTCGGTGGCCGCCCTGACCGGCAACCGGGGGCAGACCAATTACGCCGCCGCCAAGGCCGGCCTCATCGGCGCCAGCAAGTCGCTGGCCCTGGAGCTCGCCAGCCGCAACGTGCTGGTCAACGTCGTCGCCCCCGGCATCATCGCCTCGCCGATGAGCGAGTCCGCCTTCCCGGCCGAACGCATCGCCCGGCTGGTGCCGATGCAGCGCGCCGGCCGGCCCGAGGAAGTCGCGGCCCTGGTGGCGTTCCTGGCGTCGGACGCGGCGTCCTACATCACCGGGCAAGTGTTCCCGGTCGATGGCGGCATCCGTTGACCAACGCCCCGCGCCATCCACCCACGTTATGACGACCGCCGCCGCCGGCCAGCAGGCCCTGGAAACGCTGCTGTTCTTCACGCTGCTGCAACTGATGGCGATCCTGCTGGCGGCGCGCCTGGTCGGGGGCTGGTTTCAGCGTCTCGGACAGCCGCGCGGGGTCGGCGAAATCGTCGCCGGCCTGCTGCTGGGACCCACGCTGTTCGGGACCCTAGCGCCCGATGTCTCCCGCTGGCTGTTCCATTCCGTCGATGCCACGCCGCTCGGGGTGATGAGCCAGATCGGTCTCATCCTGCTGATGTTCCAGGTCGGCATGGAGTTCGATTTCGCCAAGCTCGGGCAGCGCGCCAACCGGCGCCTGGCTTTCTGGATCGGCCTCAGCGGCATCGTGCTGCCTTTCGCGCTGGGCCTGGCCTTCGGTGTCGTCTCGGCTCCCTGGCTGGCACCCGGGCTGCCGGCGCTGGCCTACAGCCTGTTCCTGGCCGTCGCCCTGTCGATCACGGCGGTGCCGATCCTGGGGCGGATCCTGATGGAGTTCGGCCTGACCCGCAGCCGGCTGGGTGTCATCACCATCGCCGCGGCGGCGGCAAACGATGCGCTCGGCTGGGTGCTGCTGGCCCTGGTGGCCGCCATCGCGGCCGGTCAGGCGTCCTGGCCAGCGGTGCTGCACCAGACCGGGCTGCTGCTGGCCTACGCGCTGGCTTCCTGGTGCCTGGCCCGCCCGCTGCTGCTGCGTCTGCTGCGGCGGTTCCAGCGAAGCGCGGACGAACCATCCCAGGACCTGCTGGCGCTGCTGTTGCTGGCCATCTTCGGTTCCGCCCTGATGACCAGCCAGCTGGGCATCTTCGCCATCTTCGGCGGCTTCCTGGCGGGCGTGCTGCTGCACGACCAGCAGGCGCTGGTCCGCTTCTGGCGGGAACGGGTGGCAGACCTGCTGACGGTTTTCTTCCTGCCGATCTTCTTCACCTACACGGGGCTGCGCACCGATGTCGGCAGCCTGACCAGCCTGCCGCTGTGGCTGTGGTTCGGCGGCCTGCTGCTGGCCGCAGGGATCGGCAAGTTCGGCGGCTGCTACTTGGCCGCGCGGCTGGGCGGCCTGCCGCCGGCGGAATCCCGCTGCGTCGGCATCCTCATGAACACGCGGGCGCTGATGGAACTGATCGTCGTCAATCTCGGCTATGACCTCGGGGTGATTCCGCCGGTGGTCTTCACCATGCTGGTACTGATGGCCATCGTCAGCACGCTGCTGACGGCGCCGGGGTTGCGTCTGTGGCTGCCGCCCGGCGAGCGGCAGGGCTGAACCAGACCCGGAGCCCCCGGCCTCAGGAACCCGACGCCTGGCGCTGGCACTGCGCCAGCAGCCGGTCCAGCGCGGCGCGGGACAGCTTGCCGGTCTCGTTGCGCGGCAGCGAGGCCACCCGGTATACCGCCCGGGGCCAGAACGCCGCGTCGAGCTGGGCGCGCAGGCGCGCGCGGATGGCCTCGGCCGCCACATCCGGCGCCACGGCCAGCACCACCAGGCGCTGGGTGACCGCCTCGCGCGCGTCGGGCAGATGGAACGTACCGTCGACCACGCCCTCGATGTCCAGCAGCGTCTGGTTGAGGAGCGCCAGCGAGGCGCGCTTGCCGGCGATGTTGACCAGATCGGCGCAGCGTCCCAGCAGGCGGAAGCCTGTCGCATCGACCGCTTCCAGTTGATCCGCCAGCGCCACGGGTTCCGGCAGATGTCCGGCCAGTACCCGGTGGCGGCCGCTGGCGTCTTGCTGCACGCGGATGCCCTGGAACCAGCGCCAGACCGGCGTCCGCGCCGGGCGGCGACCGGCCAGCGAGCCGGCCTCGGTACAGCCGTAAATCTCGTGCAGCGGCGCCCCCCATTGCTGCTCGCAACGCCGGGCCAGCTGCGGATCCAGAGCCGCCGTCGCCGACACCAGTCCTTGCAGCGGCCCCAGCGGCACGCCGCTCTCCAGCAGCGCCCGCAGATGGATGGGCGTCGTCACCAGCCGGCGCGGCGCGGGAACCTGCGCCAGGGCGGCGGCGATATCGGCCGGATAGAACGGCCGGTCAGCGGAGAGGATGGCATCCCGGCACAGCGGCAGCAGCACGCTCAGTTCCAGGCCATACATGTGCTGCGGCGGCACGGTGGCCACCAGAACCTGCCCGGCGACGCCGCCCAGCGAGGCGTCGATCAGGCGGGCGCTCTCGGCAAGCGTGCCCCAGGTCTTGGCATGCGGCTGGGGCTGGCCGGTGCTGCCGGAGGTGAAGGCGATCACCGCCGGCTGCTCGGCCGGCAGGTCCAGCGATGTCGTATCGGTTCCGGACACTGCCGGCGGGCGCTCGACGCGGCAGACGGGCGCATCCTCCTCCGGGCATGGCTCGTCGACCAGCAGCAGCGCGCCGGGATACTGCTGGCGGAGCCGTTGCAGATGGCTCTGGCTACGATCGGGGGGCAGCAGGGTGATGACGCCGCGCAGCAGGCAGGCGACCAGTCCCAGGCTGAAACGGTAGCGATCCGTGCACAGGTTGATCGCATGGCGGGCGGCTGGCAGAGCCGCCGCCAGCCGGGCGCTTTCGGCCAGAAACCGGTCCCGGCCGACGGTCTGGCCGCGAACCTGGGCAAATGGCGACGACATGGCCTGCGAACCGGCGTAATGCGATGAGCGGCGGCGGGGCGTCAGGGCCCGAGATCCGCGGCGATCGCATCCAGCGTCGGGGTTGCGAGACCGGCAGCCCGCGCGTGGCGGCGCGCGCGCTGGAGACGCTCGGGCGCCGAGCGGCCCGTGCAGATGTGCTCGGGATCGCCGAGAAAGCCTTCCAGCATGCCGGCCATGAGCCGGTCGCGGGGCAGCGCCTGTTGCGTCAGCGAGGTCTGGATGTCGAGAATTTCCGCCGCCACCGCCGCGGCCAGCGCGCGATGATCGCGCCAGAGCTGGCGCACGGTGCCCCCGGCGCGGAGGCCGGCGATATTGATGGTCAGGATGTACAGATTCTTGCGGACCATCTCGTACAGCAGTTCCCCGCGGGGGATTTCCCAGCAGGGCACGTCGATGATGTCCAGGCTCTCCCGGATCAGGGCAGCCTGCGGCCCCGCCACCGGTGTCGGCAGCACCGGCACGAAGAGGCGTCCCTTCTTCTTGTCGAACCACACCACGATGACCGTGGGGTCGCTCAGCCCATGCGCCTGCCAGTCGCGTGGCAGCAGTTCGTTCTGCAGCAGCGCCAGCCGCGGACGCCAGACCGGGGGCAAACCGGACAGCAGCGGGTGCAGATCGTTCTCGCCGACCGCGACCAGCACCAATGCCGGGGACGGGATGGCACGGGCCAACGCATCCATATCGGTTCCACGCAGGACCGGCACGACCGGACAGCCGAGCTTGAGCAGACCGCGGGCGAACAGTTCGCCCAGCTCGCCCATGCCGATAATGATGATGGGGGATGTCATCGATACCCGCCGCCGGAATCCGGCCCCCGGCGGCAGCGCGCTGGGGGAGACGCTGACCGGCCGTCAGGACTCACGCGGGGGAACCATGCTGCGCGAGCGCCCAAGCCTCAGTCCAGGGAGTCGAAATAGCTCTTGTCCACCCCGCATTCCGGACAGACCCAGTCGTCGGGGATGTCCTCGAAGCGAGTGCCCGGCGCGATGCCGGAATCCGGATCGCCCAGTTCCTCGTCGTAAATCCAGCCACAGGCGGAGCAGATGTATTTCTTGAAGTCGGCCATGATGTCGCAGGTGTCGGGGTTGTGGAATCAACCGGTCATTTTACGTGCACCCCGCGGTGCCGTGAAGCCGTGAGCAAGCGGCATGGGTGGCCAGCCGCCCCCGCCGCGGTGGCCACGTCGGATGGCAGCAGGAACGGGCCGATGGCAACGGCCTGACCGACCCGCTATAATGGCAAGCTTCGCTGCCGGAGTGGCGAAACTGGTAGACGCGCCAGACTCAAAATCTGGTTTGGGCAACCAAGTGTCGGTTCGATTCCGACCTCCGGCACCAATTGAAAGTCCCGGGGCATCCTGGGCAATCCATAAAACCCGTGAGCTGCAAGGCTTGGCGGGTTTTTTCGTTCAGGGGTCGCCGATGACAACGCCCCATGGTGGCCCCGATACTTGTTGGCATGCCGCCCCCTCAGGGGAGGACCAAAGCGATGCCAGCACGCCGGCCAGGCCGAGCATGCCGACTCCGTTTGCTCAATCTCTGACCAGAACACTCGGCATCGGGGGAACATCCAGTCCGGCCGGCGATCGTCCCCGGATCAACTGCCCGGCGACATCCGGAACCCGCGTCCATGCCAGCCCTTGCCGCAGCAACGCGACCAACCCTGTCCCGGCAGGCTCGGCAAACGGTCACCGAATCCATCATGAATACCTTAATTGAGGCATATGCCGCAGTGCGATCGGCGATATGCCGCAGTCTTCTCCTTGCCTAACATCAAAAATATCATGTTTTTCAATTAATTATATTTGGCATGCCCCATGCCTTAGATTAATGCTCCGGTATTCAGCCCCTCCCGCTTTGCAGGGGCGATATGCAACTCAGGAACAACGTGCATGAAAACAATGCCAACCACCTCTCGTCGCCTGCCCAACATCTTGCCTTTAGCTTTCCTGGCGTATACGGCAGCGTCAACAGCGGCGTCATTGCCACCATCATTCGCAACCGCCATACCCATCGGCGGTGGCTTATTCGCAAGCGGCGTGAACGATTGGGATGGTGAAATCTATGAGGCGAGCGCGGACGAGCGCAAGGTCTATGTCCTAGATGCGGCGAAGACCGTCGTCAAGGATGTCATTGATATCGACTTTGCCGCCAATGGCCTCGCCTATTATCGAAAGGCCGATCAGATTCTGCTTGTGGACATGGGCAATGAGGCACTGAAAATCGTCGACCGGAAAACCCGGAAGGTTGTCGGCTCGATAAGCATCCCAGGCCACCATGCGGTCAAGGTCGCCGTTGATCAGACCTTGGGCAAGGCTTGGGTCACCAGCATGCACGGAGGCTCTGTCTCCGTGGTCGATATCAAGAAGGGCGCTGTACTGGACACGATCACGATTGGTACGGGTGGCGCCCAGCCCCCGCACTGCAATGCCTGGGCCGGCGAGTGCGCCACTCAAGGCTCGACGCCGATTCAAGTTGCCGTGGATCAGAAGCGTCATCGAGTCTATGTGGCCAGCTACGTCGAAAACCATATCACGGTCATCAATGGAAAGAATCATAAGGTCATCGGTTCCCGGATACCGGTTGGCTCGGTACCGAATGGCTTGGGTATCAATGAGAAAACAAACCGTATCTATGTCGCCAACTGGCAGGATGGGACGGTTTCGATCATCAATGGCGCCAAGCTGAAAGTCATGGCAACCTTGCCGGTTGGCAGTGGCGCCCAGGAGCCTGCCCATTGCTACGAGGCGCTTGAGCTGACTGGCTGCCAAAAATGGGGGTCCATGCCTATTGGCGATATTGGTGTCAACCAGGCCAAGAACCAGATGTATGTCGCCAACGCCAACGATGGCACCTTGTCCGTTATCGACGGCAGGACCAACACCGTCGCGGGGAGTCCCCTGCCCGTGACCAGCGGCAAGCTGTTGCCCGATGGCTGCTTCGACTTTGGTGTGTGCACCTCCGGCTCGGCAGCGCGTTCGGCACTCTTCAGCAAAAAGACAGGCAAGGTTTTCATCGATAGCGTTCACGATAAAACGATCTCCGTCATCGACGTGAGATGAGCCTGGCCAAGGCCAGGCCGTCAGGGAGTCGCTGCGCATGTGGCAGTTTGTACCGCATGGTGCGGCAATCCGGGTAGGCTTAGGGTATCGATAAGTGCGTAACGTCATCGCTAATGGCCATATGCTGGCCCTGTCATCATTGGTTTTCATGCTGGACAGCGCGGCCGCGTTGTCGGCCACGCAAGCAGCAAGAGGGTTCGACAACCGTAGCAATGGGCTGGTTGTCCAGGGCGACATGAATCATGATCGCTCCTTTTTTGAAAAGACATGGACGGCGGAAATGGGGCTGGGGCCCGTCTTTAATGGCGAATCCTGCGTCGAATGCCATAACGACCCGGTTCCCGGGGGGTATAGCAAAGTCACGGTTACCCGTGCCGGCGTGTTTGATGGCCAGCATTATTTCGACTTGCCGGGTGGATCGCTGTTCCATGAGAAGGCCATTCTGCCTTCCATTCAGGAAACGGTGCCATCGGCAGCCAATGTGATTGTCAAGCGCCTGTCAACCAACCTCTTGGGAGCGGGTTACGTCGAAGCCATCGCGGACGAGACCTTGCTCGCGATTGCCCGGAAGCAGGCGACTGAAACTCATGGGGACATTGAAGGCGAAGCCGTAATGGTCAACGTGCTGGAGGCCCCCGGCCTGAAAAAGGTCGGGCGATTTGGCTGGAAATCGCAACATGCGACGTTGCTGTCATTTTGCGGGGACGCCTTTCACAGCGAGATGGGCGTCAGCAATTCGGTGGTACCGACAGAGATCACCTCGAATGGTCAATCGCTCGCGGCTTACGATGTCCGGGCTGATCCGGAAAGCAACGGCTGGGAAGTCCAGCTGGTGGCTGAATTCATCAGGGCGACAAAGGCGCCACCTCGTGATGCCAGACTCAAGAGATCAGCGACAGTCAAGGCCGGGAGCACGTTGTTCGATAGCGTGGGGTGTGGCGTATGCCATGTTCCGGCGCTGACGACGGCCAGGACAGGTTCGCTCCTGGCAGGCATCGCTTCGGCAGTCCCCGCGGCTCTTGGGAGCAAGACCATTCACCCATACAGCGATTTCCTCCTCCACGATATCGGTACCGGGGATGGCATTGTTCAGAACGGGCCCGCCTCAACCCGCAACAAGATGAGAACCGCGCCGCTGTGGGGCCTGAGAATCCGCAGTGAATTCCTGCACGATGGTAGTGCCCATACCCTTGCCGAAGCGATAGAACGGCACAGGGGAACCGCGTCCAAGGTAGTCGAGCGATACAAGGCGTTGACCAAAGGACAACAGGCCAGGCTGCTCAAGTTCCTGCGTTCGCTGTGAGCAGTCAGCCTTGTCCGAAAAATCAACCTTGACCCGGGACCCGCGTGCCTTGCGCGTGCTCCGCCAGGTGATGCCCCGGGTCATTTGCGTGCGTCGGCCTCTCCGCGCTAACGAACGTTACAGGCGTTGCCCCAGGTTACGTTGTTCGACACGATCGAACCATCCTTGAGGCGGTTGGCGGCAATCTTGCACACCAGCGCCCAATTGCTGGATTGATCCAGGATGAAGAATTCCTGGGTGCTGTCGGCTATGACCGGCGTGACACTCGGATTGTTGTTGGCAATCGCGGGGGGCAGGCTGTGCAGGACATCTCCGTTCTGTACCACCTGGAGCTGTCGGTCGGCATAGTTCATGACGGTGATGCTGGCGTCCTTGGTGACTGGCTGAAGGGCGGGATTGAAGTTGTCGGGACAAGCCACCGTGGCGGGATTGCTGGCCGGCAGTGGCAAGACCTTGTTTTCGACAGCCGCAAATTGCGTGGCCAGGGCTTGTGCCCCACCCCAGGCGGTTTCCGGGAGACTGGCGCCATCGTCGTAGTACAGCCCGAAGTTGTTCGATTCGTTGAAGAACTCGTAGGCGGTCTCGCCGGAGAGATTGTTGATCAGGCTGTCCCGGTCATAAAACGCACCGACGATCTTCCAATCCCGGGTATGGGGCTTGTTGCTGTTGATGACCGTGCCCTCCTCGTCCAGGTACACCGGCACCGGCAGATTCGCCACCTCCTGCGCAAAGTCGTCGAGGGCGCCCATGTCGCCGTTCTGCTGATAGCGATAGACATTCGCACCGATGTAATCGGCCCGCTCGGCGACGTTGGTCCCGCAGGCATAGTATTGCGACGCGATGTCGGTGCCCACCAGACCGTTCAGGTTGGCGGGAATGGTTGAGGTCGGCACATCCCGCAGGGCGATCCCCACCGGGATGGTCCGGCCCTTGCTCTTCAGATAGGCCTTGGCATCCCGCATCATGGACTTCTCGATGGAAGCGGCCCGTTTCTCCAGCATGACCGTGCGCGCGATGCAATCCTCGGGGGTATGGCACTGCCTGGGGCTCTCCGACTGGCTGACATAGGCGTAGGTGCCGAGCGGGTCCAGCACCTCGTTGCCGACGGAGAAGCTGAGGACATTGTCGTACTTGGCAAAATCGTCGATCACCTGGCGAATGCGCTTTTTCAGCGCCGTGGTGTACTGCGGATTGACACGATTGACGTTGATGGTATCGGAGGTGATGGAAATCTCCGCATAGATGCCGTTCCGCTTGAGCAGATTCATGACATTGTCATGCCCTTTGGTCACGTCGACCTGATAGACCCGCACCATATTGACATGCAGCGCCTGTAGCTTGGGCAGGATGTTGTCCCGCGTATAGGCAAAATTGTTGTCCGCCAGCAAGTCGTTGTTGATATTCAAGGGCGCCAGGGCCACGCCCCGGACCATGAACCGCTGGCCATTGGCCGCCACCAGCGCCTTGCCCTGAACCTGTACGCGCCCCTGGAACGGGGCTGCCGAGACCGTGGTGGAACAGCAGGCGACAGCCAGAGCGGCTGCAAGGGTAGAAATGACAATCTTGATCTTCATCGATGCGCTCCGTGGGTTATTGTCTTTCGATACCGCACTTTGTCACCCTTATCTTGATGCATGGCATTGCAAATGAGAGTGCACCGCCATGCTGACGGAAAAATCACCCGTTTGCAATCGGGTCAATGACAGCAGGTGACGCGAGGCACACACCCACCAACCTGGCTGCATCCTGGATTGTCAGGATCGTCGGGAGATTCACTTTTCACCTCTCAACAAACGGGGACTGGCTCGCCACAAAGCAAGACGCGCTCGGCCTGAACCGATGCCAGCAATATTCGCCTTAGCCTCCCGTTGCGGGTGACTTGATGAAGCGATATTCCATTATTATTAAAACCAAAACTACAAGTATTCACGGATATGATGCTGCCTCGTATATTCAAATCCGCATACCGGAACCTACCGGGTCAGATATCCACTGCAACATCAGTAATCTCCAAGGCTCAGTCACTTATAATTTCGGCCTTGGCAATCATTGAGATGTCGCTCACGAGGGCGAGGCTGCTTGCCTATGCTCGCCTCACCCTGATTACCTTTCTGGTGACCGGCCTGGCCTGGGTCTGGCTATCCCATAATCGTGTTGACATCTCCGGCAATCCATTGGGTGGCGATTTTTCCGTCTTCTGGGCAGCCGCTAAACTGGCTGAAGCAGGGAATGCTACAGAAGCCTACGATACCAGCCGATTGAATGAAGTACAGCGGCTGGCCATACCCAATGTCGAAGCTCGATATGGATGGTTCTACCCGCCAAATTTCCTGCTGATCTTGTGGCCACTATCGAAGCTTGACTATCCTGTCGCCTTCTGGATATTCATGCTCGCAACGGCCGGAGCATATTTTTTCATCCTGCACCGAGCTGCCGAGGGGATCCCCATTCTGTTCCTGATGGCCTTTCCCGGATTTTTCGTAAACCTGATTCAGGGGCAGAATGGGTTTCTGACTGCGGCATTGGCAGGTCTGTCTATCCTGCTGATGGAGCGACGTCCCAGGCTTGCCGGAATATTGATAGGCTTGATGATCATCAAGCCTCATCTTGCCGTGCTGTTTCCCATCTCGTTGATCGCCTCCCGCTCTTGGAAGACACTTGGCATTGCTGCGATTACAGCGGTCGGCTTTACTGTCCTGAGCAGTCATGTGCTAGGCTGGGAAACGTTCAAGACGTTCATGGACAATCTCCATATCGCTCGGACCCTCATCGAAGGGGGAGGCTTGATCCAGAACAAGATGCCCAGCGTGTTTGTCACCCTTCGTCGGGCAGGACTTCCCATCAATCTGGCCTGGCTCGCTCATGGCCTGCTGGGCGCATTGGTGGCATTGACAGTCTTCCGGACATGGAAAACCTCGGTATCCCTTCCCCTGAAGGGAGCCATACTGATGACAGCCAGCCTCTTGACGACACCTTACCTGTATGATTACGACCTGGCCTGGCTCGCCTTTCCCATACTATGGGTGATCAAATCAGGATGTCAGTCAGGGTGGCTACCTATGGAGCGGATAACCTGCTTCCTGGCATGGTATCTACCAATACTCGTCCTTCCATTGGCAAAACTGACAGAATGGCCAGTCGCCCCTTTTCTGCTCGGGTTGCTTCTCTGGATTTCCATCAGACGCTGTATAATGGCAGGCCAAGCCACCGAAAAAACACGCCTGAGTCATGCCGGCAATCATCACCCATCGAGCGATATCGTTTGAATCATGGAAGAACTTGTTAGAAGATCGTTATTACTAGGTTCGCTCGGTGTGCTGACGGCCAGCTTTACCTTGATACCGCAATCCATACTCGATCCGGACATTGGATGGCACATCAGGACCGGCCAATGGATACTGGAACACTGGAATCTACCCAACAGTGACCCATTTTCGGCCTATGGGGAAGGTAAAAATTGGATAGCCTATAGCTGGCTCTTTGAGATCATTCTGTATCTCTTCCATGCCCGTCTGGACCTGGTCGGATTGCCCCTCTTCACCGCCACCCTGACGTTCCCTATCGCAGGCGTATTGTTATTTTCGCTCCGGCGCCATAACCGCGATCCAGGCACACTCGTTGTGCTGACGGCGTTCGGCATTCTAGGTATGGCGGGTCTGCTCCAAACCCCGCGCCCCTGGCTGATCAGCATTCTGTTCATGACGATCGAGCTTGATCTGCTGCTGGAAGCCCGTTCAAGCGGCCGGACCGGTCGGCTTTACCTCTTGCCCATTCTGTTCTGGCTGTGGGCCAGCATGGCCATACAGTTCATCTATGGCCTTTACGTACTGGGTCTGTTTCTCCTTGAGCCAGCACTGGCCCATGTGCTACGGAAACCAGGGCTGCCCATGGCACCGGCCAAGGCCATCGATCGTAAAGTCTGGATTGCCGCCGGGCTGGCGGTTGCCGCAACCTGGCTGACACCCTACTACCACGAACTCTATCTCGAACTCTTCAAGGTCATTGGTCAAACCGGGGTTTTCACGACCATTGGCGAACTGCGAGCGATGCCATTCAGGTCTTTTGACGACTGGGTGGTGTTGGCGGTCGCCATCGGTGCCGCCTTTGTATTGGGCAGAAAGCGCGAACTGGATGGTTTTCTGATTCCCCTGTTCCTCACCGGGCTGGTGCTGGCATTCCGCGCACGGCGTGATGTCTGGTTCCTGCTCCTGCCATCCCTGGTGATTCTGGCATCCGCCCTGCCGCGACCAAAGCCCGGGGAAACCAGCTTCACGCGCCCGCAATTGCTGGTCAGCCTTTTGCTGACCCTGCTGGTTACCAGCGTCGGCATGCGCATCCGTCATGTCGACAATCCTCAGCTGACCCGGCTGCTAGCGGACAATTTCCCCCAGCGTGCGATCGATGTGGCCAGGCTGCACCGCCTGCAAGGGCCGCTCTACAACCATTACGATTGGGGCGGTTACCTGATCTGGCAATTTCCCGAACACAAGGTCAGCCTGGATGGCCGGGCCAACCTGCACGGCGACGAACGCATCGAGCGATCCCTGCGCACCTGGTCCGGCAAACCCGGATGGGCTGATGACCCGGAACTGCTTGGTGCAAACCTGGTGATTGCCCAGCGGGACCAGCCCTTGTGTTCGCTGCTCAAGCTGGACCCGCGCTTCGCGCTGTTCTACGAGGACAACGTAGCCGCGCTGTTCATCTCGCGCCCGACGCCAAAAGCCCTGCCGGGCATCGCCGCGCCGTGAATACGGACCCGGCCCCGCCTGTCAGTCCGAGTGCGGGAGTTCTCCGCTGAGCAGCCGGCGCAGGTTCTCGTTGGCCAGCGTGTGATAGGCCGGCGAGGTACGGATGGCCTTTTCAAAATATTCGTGGGCGGTATCCGGTTCGCCCTGGGTCATGTAGATGTAACCCAGATCATTGTAGGCATCGGCTTCATCCATCACCTGCCGGAAGGCCGCCAGTGCGCCCTTGTCGTCTCGCTGCCGGGCCAGCAGCAGCCCCTTGTTCAGCCAGGCGCCTTCATGGGCCGGGTCGATTTTCAGGGCCTGCTCGTAGGCCTGCATCGCCCCCGGCCAGTTACCGGCCAGATAGCGTGAGTAACCCAGGTTGGTCAGGATACCGGCATCGTCGGGGTGGATGCGCAGTGCCTGCTGGTAATAGCCCTGGGCTTCCGCATGCCGGCCGTCGCGGTCGCTCAGCAAGCCCAGGGCGTTGTGCGACGGCCAGCGCCTGGGATCGGCGGCAATCGCGGCCCGGAAGGCAGCCAGCGCACCCGCCGAATCGCGATCGTTCAGCTGGCACAGGCCCAGCCCCTCCTGGGCGGCCGGGTCACGCGGATTCCGCTTGATCAGCATCCGGTAGGCGACCTCGGCCAGTTCCCGGTTGCCTTTCTCCCGGTGCAGGTCGCCGGTTGCCTGCAAGGCTTCGGCATTCAGCGGATCGCGTTCGAGAGCCCGCACGAACAGATACAGTGCCTCATCGTCCCTGTGTTCCTTGCGCGCCAGCCGGGCCTTCTGCAGCAACTGTGGCAGGTCCTCGCGAGACGTTGCCAGCCCGGCCGAAGCCTCCGGGTTGCCGTCGAAATGGACCGATGTCCTGACATCCGGCGTGCCGGCCACGCAACCCGCCAGGATCGCCGGGATGATGGTCCAGACACAGCGGAGACCTGAATGCTTGGGCATGAGCCTCTCCCGCTTCAGAAATTCTTCACCAGACTGATCATGGCCGGGCCAATGGCGGCCACGAAGAAGGCCGGCATGAAGCAGACCACCATGGGAAAGATCATCTTGGTCGCCAGCTTGGCCGCTTCTTCCTCGGCCTTCTGCATGCGCTGCTCGCGGAACTCCTCGGAATAGACGCGCAGGGTTTCGGCGACACTGGTACCCATGCGCATACTCTGGATCAGCAGCACCACCAGGGCCTTTATATCCTCCAGTCCGGTACGGTCGATCAGGCTCCGCAAGGCGCGCTCCCGGTCGAGCCCGGCCCGTATCTCGCCCAGGACGATGGCCATCTCCTCGGCAAACTCGGGATGGATATCCGCCAGCTCCCGGGTGACGCGGACCAGCGCCGCATTCAGGCTCAGGCCCGCCTCGGTGCAGATCACCAGCAGATCCAGCAGGTCCGGCACGGCGTTCTGCAACAGCCGCTGGCGCCGCTCGATCATCTTGTCCAGGCAGTAACTGGGAATGATCATGCCGACGACGAAGGCAAACCCGGCGTAGGGCGTCAGTTCCCGGAATGTCAGCCCCGGCACCATGGCCGGCAGCAGCATGACCAGCAGTGGCAGCAGCAGCATGGCGGTCGTGCGCACCGTGAAGTAGCTCGCCATGGCCGTGGAGGACCGGTAGCCGGCCAGGCGCAGGCGCTGCGAGTTCAGGGCCAGGGCCTTGCCGTTGCGGGGCAGGAAAATCGTCGTGAACTTGTCCCAGGATGTCTGCTCGGCGAGATTCGGGGCGATGGACCGGGTTGTCGATGGTCCGGGCTCGTCGATCAGACCCAGCGACCGCCGGCGATCATCCAGCCGCTTTTCCTGGGGCAGGAAGACCCACAGACAGAGAAAGATCGCCAGTTGCAGCAGCACGACCTGAACGCCGAGCAACAGCCAGCCCGTGAACGATTGCGGCAGCCAGGACAGGAATTCGGCGGACATGCGGACGACGGCTCAGACTTTCAGGTTCAGCAATACGCGCAGCCAGACAACGCCCACGCCCATGAAGCCCAGCGCGTAGGCGATCATGGTCTGCCCACTGGGATTGTTGATGAACTCCCGGATCATCGCCGGCTGCAGCAGGGTGATGCCGCCAAAGATGACAAATGGCATCAGGCCCATGACCCAGGCGGAAATCCGCCCTTCCGCCGTGAGCGTCCTCAAACGGCGCTGAAAGCTGAAACGCCCGCGAATGACGCCGCTGATCTTCACCAGCGACTCGGCCAGGTTGCCGCCGCTCTCGCGCTGGATCATGACCGTCGTCACCATCGCCATCAGTGTCACGCTGGGCATGCGCATGACCAGGTTGTTCAGCGCCGTGCGCACCTCGATGCCGGCATTGATCTCCTCGAAGGCCATGCGGAATTCCGTGGCAATCGGGTCGTCCATGTCGCGCGCCACCTGCCGCAGTGCCTCGGCGAACGGGTAACCGGCCAGCAGCGCCCGCACCGTCGCATCCAGCGCCCCCGGCAACTGCTCCTCGAACCTGTTGAAGCGTTTCAGCCGGTCGCTCCTGAGCTTCAGGAAGGGCGCCGCCGCCCCCAGGCCGCCCAATGCCAGGCTGACGGGCATGGAATGGGACAGCAGCCAGCCCAATACCAAACCGGTGGGCAACAGCAGGATGGCGGCCAGTATGTAGGCATAGCCGGAAATCGACTGACTGGGATGCTCAAGCGAACGGGCCAGCCGCTGCATGCCCGGGATCCAGCCGAGGCCCTGCTCCAGCAGCGAAGGCGTGCGCCGGAAGCGCTCCCGCAGCACGCTCATGGAAACCCCCGCGGGCTCCTCGTGCGCCAGGCCTTCCATGCGATGCCGCAGACGCTGCATTTCCCGGCGGCTGGTGGTCTGGTTCGGCACGATCAGCACCTGCGCCAGCAGGAAGAACGCACCGAACAGCAGAATCAGAAAGATGACGAGAGCGTGCTTGTCCATGAGGTTGATCGCGGTTCCCGCCGCCGCGGGTATCCTGCCCTTGCTGGCGGCATCATCAGAGGCTGAAAATCTCGTTCGGCGGCGCAATCCCCCGGCGCTGCAGACGATCGAAGAACAGCGGCACCACGCCGGTGGCCCTGATATTGCCCCGCACCCGGCCCAGGTCGTCCAGGCCGCGCCGCTCGAAAGTGAAGATTTCCGCCAGGGTGATGACATCCGCTTCCATGCCCTGCACCTCGGTCAGGCTCAACAGGCGCCGGCTGCCGTCCTCCAGCCGGGCCACCTGGATGATGGCATCCAGCGCCGAGGCAATCTGCGCATGCACCATTTTGGCGGGCAGGTCGATGCCGGACATCGCCACCATGCTCTCCAGGCGCGCCAGGGCGTCGCGGGGAGAGTTGGCGTGAATGGTGGCCAGCGAGCCATCGTGGCCGGTGTTCATCGCCTGCAGCATGTCGAACGCCTCCTCGCCGCGGATTTCGCCCAGGATGATGCGCTCCGGCCGCATGCGCAGGGCGTTCTTCACCAGCTCGCGCTGCTTGATTTCGCCCTTGCCCTCGACATTGGCCGGCCGCGTTTCCAGGCGCACCACATGCGGCTGCTGCAACTGCAACTCGGCGGCATCCTCGATGGTGACGATACGCTCGTCGACCGGAATGTAGCCGGACAGCACGTTCAGCATCGTCGTCTTGCCGGAGCCGGTGCCACCCGAGATGAGGATGTTCAGGCGCCCGCGGACCATGGCCTTCATCAGCTCGGCGATGGCCGGCGTAAGGGTGCCGAGGGCGATCAGGTTCTCGGTTCGCAGCCGCTCCGCCGGGAACCGGCGTATGGACATGCAGGGGCCATCGATGGCCAGCGGCGGGATGATGACATTGACCCGCGAACCGTCCTTGAGACGCGCGTCCACCATCGGCGAGGATTCGTCGATGCGCCGGCCGACCGCGGTCACGATCCGGTCGATGACGCGCATCAGGTGCGCGTCGTCGTGGAACTTCAGCGGCGTCAGCTCCAGCTTGCCGTGCCGCTCCACGTAGATCTGCTGGGAGCCATTGACCAGGATGTCGGTCACCATGGGGTCGTCCAGCAACGGCTCCAGGGGCCCCAGCCCGAGAATTTCGTCCTCGACGCTGCGCGTGATGACCTCGCGCGAGGCGGCGTTGAACGGCAGGGCATGCTTCACGAACAGCTGCTGGACGATGTCGCGGATCTGCCGGCGCGCCTCCGCCGGCTCCAGCTCGATCATGACCGACAGGTCGATCATCTCCATCAGTTCCCGATAGAGCTTCAGCTGCCATTCCCGCTCCGATTCGTTCAGCCCCCGCAGGACCAGGCGCTCGTGGGCGCTCCAGTGGGCTGGCGGCTCCTGCCGCGCCGGGGCAGCCCCTGGCGTCGCCTCGACCGGGGCCGTCGCCGCGTTTCTCAGGCCGCGCAGACGTTCCTTCAGGTCCATGGCCTACCCCTTGCCGGCCAGCCAGGCCCGCAGCTTCGCGGAAAAGGTGGGCGGCGTCTCCTCGGCCGGCTTGATGCCCATCATCCAGCCGGTCAGCTGCAACAGGGCCTGGGTGACCGGCGACTTGGGCGCATGCTCCAGCAGCGGTATCCCGAGGTTGGCCGCATCGTTGACGCTGCGGAAATCGCTGGGCACGATACCCACGATCCGCAGTTGCAAGGCGTTCTCGATATCCTGCAGGCTGATGGGGTTGTTTGCCTCGAACCGGTTGACGACCAGGGCGACGCGGTCGGGCGTCACCTGCAAGTCCTCGCGCAGGATGCGGACCAGCTTCTGGCCATTGCGGATGTTCTGGAAATCCTGCTGCACCACCAGCACGATGCGGCGCATCTTCTCGATGATCAGGCTGAAGGTGGAATCGATCACGCAGGGCAGATCGACCACGATCTGGCCATAGTTCCTGATCAGGATTTCCAGCAACTGGTAAAGCTGCCGCTCGGTCACGTCGCCCGGCAGCAGGATTTGCGAGGGCAGCGCACCCATGACATGCAGGCCGCTGGGATGCGCCGCGACATACGCCTTGAGGGCGACCTCGTCGATGGCGTCCACGGCGTCCAGCGCCTCGCGCAGGCCCTTTTCCGGCTTCAGGTCGAGATTGAGGTACTGCGAGCCGAACTGGCAATCGAGATCCATCAACAGGCTCGGTACGTGATAACGCGCCACCAGCATGTGCGCGATGCCCATGGCCACGGTCGAGGCGCCGCCGCCGCCCTTGGGACTGAGGAACGCCGTCAGCGCATGGTCGCCGCTGCCTGACTCGCTGGCCAGCTCGCCCTGAATCTTGTGCACGTCCTGCCGCAGTTCCTCGGCGGCCAGCGGCTGGGTGATGAAATCGCGGGCGCCGGCCTGCATGGCCAGCCGGATGTGATGCAGATCGCTGTTTCCGGGCAAGCCGACCACCAGCAGCGCCGCCGGCCGCTGCGCGGGCGGACGAACGATCAGGGCGCCCAGTTCCAGCTCGGCCTGCGCGCTCAGGCAGTGCACCAGCAAATCCGGCAGGGGACCCGGCTTGCCCAGAGGGTCCGTCTCGTGGTGCGGCAGCAGGCTGATATCCAGCTTGAGCTCGCGCAGCGGCGCCAAGGCCTCGGCGATCTTCTGCAGCAGATCGACCTGATGGCCGGTGATCAGGACGCGGAAGGTTCTTGGCATGGTCAGTCGATGGCGTAGGTGATCAGCAACGGTAATCGGCAAAGCCTATCCGGATGCGATTGGCAGGCCCCCCGATATCCGGAAAAGGACCGGATTGGCCACGAGCGGAGCTCTCTGGTGGCACGATGGCGGCAGACATTCAGTGGCATGACTATTCGCCGGAATCGCGATCAGGGGGGCTTTCCAAAGATTACCGTCTCGCTTGTGGAAGTTAATGTCCGGCTTATGTTTCCGGGTACGAATGGATGCGGCACGATAGCGGTATAGGGAACCGATACGGTCACCGCGAACATCGTGCCACCCCTCTCGTTGGGATTCTCCTCCTCCCAGACTTGATTGACTATAGCGGATTCCAATCCGGGAAAGGCGCGGACAATGCCAGTGATCGCAGCTTCGTCCACCTCACCGCCATTCCCCTTCCGCGCAGCAACGCGGGCCGCCCGGTTGGCGGCATAATTGACCGACTCGTAGAGCCAGAACAGCCGACCATATTCCAGCACACTGAAGATCAACATGAACGCCAGCGGCAGCACCAAAGCAGTTTCGACCACGGTCAAACCGGCCTGGCGCTGGCCATACGCCAGTTCGGCCCTTCCACGGCACGGCTTGATTCGCTTCGACAACGTCGATAGGCTATATTGGCGATACATCACTGCAAGTAAACCCTATCTTCATCTTCGTCCATCTGGGTGCTCAGGAGGCAGGGCTGGCCGTTCACGTCGGCAACACTGTTGCTTCTGGAGACTGTCAGCTGGGCGCTTCCCACGGCAGAAATCCTGTTGGCCGTGACGGCCCCGTCGAGCACCAACCCCGCTTCCGGTCCGCCTGAAACGGAGAGATCCTGAGAGGGCAAACAGATAATTCCAGCGCCGTTCAGTTTAGCACTGCCTTCAATGACATTCACATACCCGGGCACATCAGAATATAACAGGATATTCCTGAACGCCCCCGACGCTGGGGCAGTCAGGGAGATGGTCCTATTTCCTCCCGAAAAGCTGAAAGGCTGAAATGAACCACACAAGTTGATCGTTTTCTTGCCCTGCTTTGCTGTCGGACACGTTGCTGGAATCTGTCCTGTGATGGGGCAAGTGCTCGCGTCATCGCCGGCTTGCTTACGGCATGTATTGTAGAAGGAAACACCTGTTCCCTTTACCTTGGCACTATTGCCGATACGCAAGCCCCCCCCCACGGTGATGATTTGAGTATTATCTTCGAAGGTAAGGTCAACATCACCTCCAAGATCCAATCCACCCCAGAACACATAAGTACCGGCATTGAAGGTTGCCACCAATGATCCACCGAGTGCAAGCTTCCCACAATAGCTGCCTGGATTGAACATCGCCGTGCCCCAGTTTGGTGGTGATGGACTTGAAGTACAATGGTCGTCCAAGTTAGGTGTGTCCGGCATCTTTG
>NZ_BAAHXD010000003.1:0-108104 GCF_054657115.1 Methyloparacoccus murrellii
TGCTTATCGGACCGGAAAACTGGTCTTCTCCCAACCGCCAACATACTATTGAGAGCAACCTATGCTGGTCGACTCACATTGCCATCTGGACCGCCTGGATCTCGGCCCCTATGACCAGGACTTCGGTCGCTGTGTCGCAGAGACCGTCGCCGGGGGCGTGCAGCAGATGCTCTGCGTTTCCATCACGCTGGAGAAATATTCGGCCATGCGCGCACTGGTCGAACCCCACCGGGAAATTGCTGTATCGGTCGGGGTGCACCCCAACGAGGAAAACTGTCACGAACCGACCGTCGAGGAACTGGTGGAACTGGCACGCGACTCCCGCGTGGTTGCCATCGGCGAAACCGGTCTCGACTATTTTCGCGGCGAAGCGGACAGGCGAGCCCAGCAATCGCGTTTCAGAACCCATATTCGGGCGGCGATCAAGGCCAACAAACCTCTGATCATCCACACGCGCGAGGCCCGGCTCGATACCCTGACGATCCTGCGGGGGGAGGGTGCCGATGCCGTTGGCGGTGTGCTGCACTGCTTTACCGAGGATTGGGATACCGCACGAGCCGCCCTGGAGTTGAATTTCTACATCTCGCTGTCGGGAATACTTACCTTCCGGAATGCGGAGTCACTACGCGAGATTGCCAGGAAACTGCCGGAAGACCGCGTGCTGATCGAGACGGACTCCCCTTATCTGGCGCCCATTCCCAAGCGGGGAAAGCCAAACTATCCGGCCTATGTGCGTTATGTTGCCGCTTGCCTCGCGGAATTGCGCGGCCTGAGCCTCGAGCGCATGGCCGAGCTTACGACCCGCAACTACCACGATTTATTCGGTTCCGGGCACGCCTGAAGCGGCCCGAACCAGGCTCAGGGTTGCGTCCAGTCGACCAGTCCCCACTGCCAGGTGGCGATGACGACGAGCCCGAAGGCAATGCGATACCAGGCAAACAGCGTGAAATCGTGGCTGGCGATATAGCGCAGCAGCCAGCGCACGCAAACGAAAGCCGAGACGAAGGCCGAGATGAAGCCCATCCCCCACATGCCGAGATCGTCCAGGTTCAGCAGCGCCCGCTCCTTGTACAGCTCATAGAGCGTGGCAACGATCAGCGTGGGGATGGCCAGGAAGAATGAGAATTCGGTCGCGGCCTTGCGGGAAAGTCCGAACAGCAAACCGCCGATGATGGTCGAGCCCGAGCGCGAGGTCCCCGGGATGAGGGCAAATGCCTGGGCCAGGCCCATTTTGAGGGCATCCATGGCCCTCATCTCGTCGACCGACTGGATGCGGATCCGGTGCGTGCGCTTCTCCGCCCAGATGATGACCAGCGCGCCGAGGATGAACGCCAGCGCGACCGGTATCGGCTGGAACAGGTGGGCCTTGATGGCCTTGCCGAAGGCGAGGCCGAGCACTGCCAGCGGCAGGAAGGCAATCACCAGGTTGATGACGAATTGCCGGGCGGATTTTTCTCCCGGCAGGCCCTTGGCCACCCCCCAGAGACGGCTGCGGTATTCCCAGCAGACCGCCAGGATCGCTCCCGACTGGATGACGATCTCGAACAGTTTCCCCCGCTCGTTGTTGAACCCCAACAGGTCGCCCGCCAGGATCAGGTGGCCGGTGCTGGAAATCGGGAGGAATTCGGTAAAGCCTTCGACCAGCCCGAGTATCAGGGCCTTGAGCAGCAGGAGGATGTCCATTCGGAGAATCGGCGGTTGGCTGTGATGGGGGTGAAAAGGCTGACCGTGGCAGGCACGCGGCTCCCTCTCGGTCGCGAGCAAACCGTCCGGCTGCCGACGGCAAAGGCGCGCATTTTGCCAGACTCGGGTATCCACCGGGGAAATCCCGCATCACATCGATGGCAACACTCTGTCGATGGCTGCCCCGATAGTGGATGCCACCGGACAATGATAGGCTCCACCCCTGTCAATATTTCCCCGGCGATGCCATGACCTCCAACGTGCTGGTGCTCAATTCCGGCAGCTCCTCCGTCAAGTACCGCCTGTTCCGGAGCGATCGGATCGAGGATGGTCATCCGCTGGCATCCGATGTGATCCAGCGCATCGGCGAGCCCGATTCTCCGATACAGGATCATCGTCAGGCCATCCGGCAAATAGTGCAGAGGCTGGAGGACGAGGGCTGCCTGGGTGCCGGCGAACTGCGAGCGGTAGGCCATCGTGTCGTGCATGGCGGCGAAGCGTTCGACCGGGCGGTGGTGGTGGATGAGCCCGTGCTTGACGCGATCCGCCGGTCGGTGGTCCTGGCGCCCCTGCACAATCCCGCCAATCTGCTCGGGATCGAGGCTTGCCGCCAGCAGTGGCCGGCTGTGCCGCAGGTGGCCGTCTTCGATACCGCGTTTCACCAGACGCTGCCGGAAGCGGCCTTCCGCTATGCGATTCCCTCCGCGGCGTACCGGGAGCACGGCATCCGCCGATATGGCTTTCATGGGACTTCCTTCGCCTACATTACCCGGTATCTGGCAGAGCACTGGGGCCGGCCGCGTGCCGAACTGAACCTCATCGTCCTGCACCTCGGCAATGGCGCCAGTGCCTGCGCCATCCGCAACGGTCGCAGCATCGACACTTCCATGGGCATGACGCCGCTCGCCGGGCTGATGATGGGAACCCGCTGTGGCGATATCGATCCCGGCGTGCTGCTTTACTGGCAGGAGCAGCTGGGCGCGGGCGCCGCCGAGGTTTCCTGCTGGCTGAACCGCGACAGTGGTCTCAAGGGAATCGCCGGCACCAACGACATGCGTGACGTTCTGGCCGCGTCCGGGGCAGATCCGGCCGCGGATCTCGCCCTGGCGATGTATGCCCATCGGCTGCGGCACTATATCGGCGCCTATCGGGCGCAGCTGCCACAGCTCGACGCCCTGGTCTTCACCGGTGGCATCGGCGAGCATGCGGCACCGGTGCGCGAGCATGCCTGCCGAGGGCTGGAACACCTGGGCTTCTGCCTCGATGCGGACGCCAATCGCCATCCACCGGCGGGCGTGGCCGAAATCCAGGCGATGGAATCGCCCGTCAGGATACTGATCGTGCCCACGGATGAAGAGGCGGAAATCGCCCGCCAGTCGCTGGAGGCGCTGGAATCGCATCGGCGCAAGACCTAGGCGCGGTTGACGCGCCCCGCTTCACAGGAAACCTCCTTTATGACCCGTTCCGTCTACATCAGCACGGCCGAACCCGGTAGCGGCAAGGTTGTCATCGCTCTCGGCCTGGTCGAACTGGCCCTGCGCCAGACCACCCGCGTCTGCTTCTACCGCCCGGTTATCCAGCAGCCCGTCCATGGTCCCCGCGACGAGGACATCGACCTGATTCTGCGTCACTTCAACCTGCCGCAGATCTACGAGGAGTCGTTTGCCTGGTATTTGCCGGCACTTCAGGAGCGGCTCGGCAATCACCGCGAGGATGAGGTACTCGAGCGCATCATCGAGGGCTACAAACGCCTCGAACGGCAATACGAGTTCATCCTGATCGAAGGCACCGACTTTCTCGGCCATATCCCGGCGCTGGAGTTCGACCTCAACGCACTGATCGCCCGCAACCTGGCCGCGCCGGTGCTGGTGGTCGGCAATGCTTCCGGCCGCACCGTGCGCGAATCCATCGATGCCATCCACCTTGCCGTCGACGCCTACGAGGAAAAGAGCTGCCAGGTGGCGGGCGTGGTCCTCAACAAGGCCCAGCCCGAGGCCATCGAGCCGTTGCGGCAGGGTCTGACCGATGAGCTCGGCGTGGCCGGCAAGCTGGTGGCGGTTTTTCCCTTCGATCGCGTCCTGGAGGCGCCGACGGTTCGCGAGGTGGCCGAGCAGCTCGGCGCGCGGGTGCTGTTCGGGCGCGAGCGGCTGGACAACCTGGTCAGCGATTATCTGGTTGCCGCCATGCATCTGCAGAACCTCCTGGCCTGGCTTGAAAGCGACCAGCTGATCCTGACCCCCGGCGATCGTGCCGATGTCCTGCTGGGCATCATCGAGGCCGATCGCTCGGTCAACTATCCGCGTCTGGCGGGCTTGGTGCTGACCTCCGGAATCCAGCCCGATCCGGAGGTTTTCCAGCTGGTCGAGGGGTTGCGGGAGTCGCTGCCCATTCTCAGCGTCGGCGAGGATACCTACACGGTCGCCTCACGGCTGGAGCGCATCCATGCCGGCATCAAGCCGGAGGATCAGGACAAGATTCAGCGTTCGCTGGCCCTGTTCGAGCGACATACCGATCTCGACTGCATCGTGCGGCAGTTCGACGCCTTGCCTGCCGGCGGCATGACGCCGCGCATGTTCACCTACAACCTGGTCCAGCAGGCCCGCAGCCATCCCCAGCGCATTGTCTTGCCGGAAGGCAGCGAGCCACGCATTCTCAAGGCCACCGCCGACCTGCTGGCGCGCGGCATCGCCGACATCATCCTGCTCGGCAGCCGGGAAGCGATCGAGCAGGCCGTCCGGACGCATGGGATCGATCTGGACCTGGCGCACGTCCGCATCATCGAACCGGCGCGCAGTCCCCTGCTGGAAACCTACGCCCAGACCTATTACAGCCTGCGCCGCCACAAGGGCATGACGCTGGATACCGCCCGCGACTGCCTGCAGGATGTCGCCTATTTCGGCACCCTGATGGTCTACCATGGCGATGCCGACGGCATGGTTTCCGGCGCCGTCCACACGACCCAGCACACGATCCGTCCGGCTCTGCAGATCATCAAGACCCGTCCCGGGTTTTCCATCGTTTCCTCGGTATTCTTCATGTGCCTAGAGGATGGCGTCGTCGTCTATGGCGACTGCGCGGTGAATCCGGATCCGACCGCCCGGCAGCTGGCCGAGATTGCCGTCAGTTCGGCCGATACGGCGCAAGTCTTCGGTATCGAGCCCCGTGTCGCCCTGCTGTCCTATTCGACCGGCGAATCCGGTGTGGGCGCCGAGGTGGAGAAGGTGCGCGAGGCGGCGCGCATCGCCCATGCCCTGCGCCCGGAACTGGCGCTGGAGGGACCCATCCAGTACGATGCCGCCGTCGACGAGGGTGTGGCCGCCCTGAAGATGCCCGACTCGGCAGTGGCCGGTCATGCGACCGTATTTGTTTTCCCCGATCTCAATACCGGCAACAATACCTACAAGGCGGTGCAACGCGAGACCGGCGCCATCGCCATCGGCCCCATCCTGCAGGGTCTGCGCAAGCCGGTCAACGATCTGAGCCGGGGGTGTACCGTTGACGACATCATCAATACCGTGGTGATCACCGCCATTCAGGCGCAGCAGAGCCATGCCATGCCTGCCGCCATGTCCGGGGAGACCCAATTTCTGGAACGGCGCCCGGACAACGAACCGGCCTCGTGCCGACCTTCGCAACCAGCTGGATGACTGCCATGAAACAGATAGTCGCCTATGGGTTGGTCCTGGTGGTCGCGGGCTGCTCGCAGCAGCCCGCCGAATCACCGGTGGCCAGGGTTGCTGCCCCGTCCCCCGGGCAGGCCAGGACCGGGAAGGTGACCCGGGAGATGATCCTGCTCGATGGCGGAAGCTGCGATGCAGCCGATGTCTGCCACGATCGCAAGAGCCAGCGGAATTACGACTGCGATGTGCCGTTCTATTGCGTGCCCATGCAGTGACGATCGTCGCCCGCCCGCACCGGGCACAGGCGACAGCTGGGGGCTTCCGCTTGATCCGGAGAATCCACCACCACCCGGCACCCGGGTACTCAGGATTCCGGAATGGTTCAGACGGAGAGATGCCGTCGGCGCTGCCAGTAGCGGCGGCTCCAGGTCAGGACATACAGTAGGCCGCTGAGCGTGGTGGTCAGGGTGACGGCGCCGACCAGCGTCGGAATGCCGGCAGTCGACAGGTGCGGCCAGTGGGGCTGGACCAGAATCACGAAGACCAGCAGCAGCTGGCAGAAGGTGTTGAGCTTGCTTAGCAGGGAAGGCTGGCCGTCGAACGGCTCCAGCAGGAAGTAATAGGCGAGGGCCCCCAGAAAGATGATGCCGTCGCGGGCGATGACCAGCGCCGCGAGCCAGCCGGGAATCAGGCCCAGCCAGGCCAGGCCGAGATAGCTCGAGACCAGCAGCAGCTTGTCGGCGATGGGATCGAGATACGAGCCCAGCCGCGACTGCCAGCCGAAATAGCGGGCCAGGAAGCCGTCCACCCCATCGGACAGGCCGGCCACGGTGAACCACACCAGCGCGCGGTCGAACTGGCGCGTCAGCAATGCCTCGACGACCGGCAGCACCAGGAAAATGCGAGCGATCGAGATCAGGTTGGGGATGTGGCGCGCTGGCAATCTCAGCATTCCGGCTCCGGTAGGCGTCGAAGCGTGCGAGGCATGTAAAATAGCACAATCATTCCGGCGCCCTGCCCGATGAGCTTCCTATGCAACCCCACGGTTCATTCGCCCCGCTGCGGCGGCCGGCGATAACCTCTACTGGTCGGAGACCCTGAGCTTGAATTCCACCGAGACCGACGTATCCCTGGACTACCGCAGCGCCGGTGTCGACATCGAGGCGGGCAACGCCCTGGTTGAACGCATCAAGCCCGTGGCGGCCGGAACCCGCGTGCCCGGTGTGCTGGGCGGCCTCGGCGGATTCGGTTCGTTGTTCGAACTGCCGCTGGACCGGTACCGGCAGCCCGTGCTGGTGGCCGGCACCGACGGGGTCGGCACCAAGCTCAAGCTGGCCATCGAGTCCGGGCGACATGCGGGCGTCGGCATCGACCTGGTCGCCATGTGTGCCAACGACATCGTCGTCCAGGGTGCCGAACCCCTGTTCTTCCTCGACTACTATGCCACCGGCAAGCTGGATGTCGAGGTTGCCGCCGCGGTCATCGGCGGCATCGGCCGCGGCTGCGAACTGGCAGGTTGCGCCCTGGTCGGCGGCGAAACGGCCGAGATGCCGGGCATGTACGCCGCGGGCGATTACGACCTCGCCGGCTTCTGCGTCGGGGTGGTGGAAAAGTCCGCCATTCTCGATGGCTCCCGCGTCCGGGCCGGCGACCGGTTGATCGGACTCGCTTCCTCCGGCCCGCATGCCAATGGCTACTCCCTGATCCGCAGGATCCTGGAACTGTCCGCGGGTCGACCGCTGCCGGATATCGATGGCCGGCCCCTGCTGGATTGCCTGATGGCGCCGACCCGGATCTACGTCAAGAGTCTGCTCCGGCTGATGCAGGCGCTGCCGGTGCATGCGCTGGCGCACATCACCGGCGGCGGCATTACCGAGAATCTGCCCCGCGTGCTGCCGAAAGGCACCGAGGCGCAGGTCGATCTTGCCGCCTGGAGGCGCCCGCCCGTGTTCGACTGGCTGAAGACGCAGGGCCGTGTCGCCGAAGCGGAGATGCTGAAGACCTTCAACTGCGGCATCGGCATGATCGTGATCGTGGCGCCCGGCGATGTGCCCGAGGCGCTCCGCATGTTCGAGGGGGCCGGCGAGACCGCTGCCGTCATCGGCGAAGTCGCGGCTGCCGAGGCGGATGCCGCACCGGTTGTCCGCTACCGCAACGCCTGGTAGGGGGTAGCGGCATGCAGGAAAGACTCAGCATCGTGGTGCCGGTCCACAACGAGGCCGACAATGTCCGCCCCCTGATCGAGGAGATCGATGCCGCCGTGGCAGGGCTCGGCCCTTGTGAAATCCTGTTTGTGGATGACGGCAGCAGCGACGACACCCTGGCGCGCCTGATCGCCCTGAAGCCCGAATTTCCGCATCTGCGCGTCATCCAGCATCGGCAATGCTGCGGCCAGAGCACGGCGCTCAGGACCGGCATCGTTGCCGCGAACGGATCGGTCATCGCGACCCTGGACGGTGATGGCCAGAACGATCCCGCCAACATTCCAGCCCTTTTCGATGCCTGGCAGGCGCTCAGGCAGACGGCCGGCTGGGCGTTGATCGCCGGTTACCGCCGGCACCGCAAGGACACGGGCTGGCGCCGGTTTTCCTCGCGGTTTGCTAATGGCATCCGCGCGGCACTGCTGAAGGACGCGACCCCGGATACCGGCTGTGGCCTGAAGCTGTTCGATCGCGACCTGTTTCTGGCCATGCCTTATTTCGATCACATGCACCGTTTCCTGCCCGCCCTGGCGCAGCGCGCGGGCGCCCGGGTACAGTCGGTCGAAGTCAATCATCGTCCGCGCCTGCGCGGGCAGTCCAAGTACGGCACCTGGCATCGGCTGTGGGTCGGCATCTGGGATTTGCTGGGGGTCATGTGGCTGCAGCGGCGCGCCCACATCCCCGACATCCGGGAGATTTCCGCCGCTTCTCTGGAATCTTCCGCCCGTTCAACGCTGCCAACGTGAGGTGAACGCCATGCGTCATTCATCGATCCTGCTGAGCTCTTGGCTGGCTCTGGGGTTGTCCGGTCCCGTGTGCGCCGAGGAAGTGCCCATGCCGCCCCGGCAAACCCTGCTGGAGCAGTCGGTCGAGTTGCCGAGCAACAAGGTCAGGGCGAGCGTGTTCCGCTTGACCCTGCCCAAGGGCTACAAGACGCCCCAGCATGTCCATGAGGGACCGGGGCCCCGCTATGTGGTCAAGGGCCGCGTCAAGATCGAGGAGGGCGGACTGGCGCGGGAGTACGGTCCCGGCCAGGTTTTCTGGGAGAGCGGCGCCGTCATGACGGCGGAGAACGTCAGCGAGGCCGAGGTCGAGCTGGTCGTCTTCGAAATTGCCCCCCAACCCTGACCATGACGACATTTCCCGACATGACATCCCTACGCATCCCGAACCCGGGGCTGCTGCTGGCAGCCCTTCTCATGCTCGCCGGGCCGTCCGGCGTCCGGGCAGCCTCCGAGCCCGAGCTCCAGCAGGAATGGCAGCCCACCACGCTGAGCGAGGCAACCCTGGCCAAGGTCAACCAGGGCGTCGAGGCCTACCAGAAATGCCTGAACGACGAGACGCGAGCGCACTACCAGGACAAGGATGATTCGCGTCGGGTCACGGACCTTATCCTGCGCAACTGTGAATCCAGGCTGACGGCCATCACGTCCGCCTTCGACGCCGAAAAGGTGCCCGGCGCCATTTCCGACCGCTATGTCCGCAGCAAGCGCTCGCGGGCGGCCCAGCAGGTGGTGCGGGTCGTCATGCAGGCGCAGGCGGCGCGCTATTCGGAAACCCATCCCTGACCGCCCGGGCCGGCGCTGCCCGGCCACGTCTGCCGAAGAGAGAACCACAACCCCGCCTTGCCTGCAGGCAAGGCGGTTTCATGCTGCGAGGTAACGAATGGAAATTGACATCAACCTGATACCGGCGACACTGGACGTCGTCCATGTTGGCCTGGCCGGCCTGGCCGCCGTGTCGCTGTTGCTGAGCCTTTTGCTCGCCATCATCGCGATCGTGGCCCTGAGGCGGAAGCCGGCGCCACTGCCCGTACCCGCCCCTGCGCCCGTCCCGCCGGTCGCCCCGAAGTCCCAGCCCGTCCCGTCTCCCCAGCCGGCCCGCAGCGAGCCCGTCAAGCCGGTGGTGATTCGCGAGTCCACGCCGGATGCCGCGTTGCAGCTGCTTGGCCTGTTGCAGCAGGAGGCGCGCTTCATCGACTTCGTGCAGGAGGACATTGCCCGGCATGCCGATGCTGACATCGGTGCCGCCGTGCGCGTCGTGCACGAGGGGTGCCGCCGGGTGCTGAAGCAGCATTTCGAGCTGGAGCCGGTGCGCACCGAGTCCGAAGGCAGCCGTGTCACCCTGCCCAAGGGCTTCGATGCCTCGTCGGTGCGGGTCTCCGGTCATATCGTCGGCGAGCCGCCGTTTACCGGCGCGCTCATCCATCGCGGCTGGCGTGCCAGCCGGGTCAATCTGCCCAAACTGGCCGACGGCCATGATGCGCACGTCCTGGCGCCGGCGGAGGTGGAACTGTGAGCGAAGACATCCGCTATGCCGTGGGCATCGACCTGGGCACCACCCACAGCGTGGTGTCCTACGCCGCCCTCGACGAGGTCGATGGCGAACAGGTGGCCCTGACGGTCCTGGACCTCCCGCAGCTCACCGCGCCCGGCGTCATCGATGAAAGGAAGCAGCTGCCGTCCTTCCTCTATCTGCCGCACGAGGCCGAACTGGCAGCGTCCGACAGGGTTCTGCCCTGGGACAGTCAGCCCGAGCATGTCATCGGCGAACTGGCGCGCCAGCTCGGCAGCAAGACGCCGATCCGGCTGGTGGCCAGCGCCAAGAGCTGGCTGTCGCACGCCGGGGTCGATTGCCGCTCGGCCCTGCTGCCGTTGCAGTCGCCGGAAGAGGTCCCGCGCGTGTCGCCCCTGGACGCTTCCATCGCCTACCTCCGGCACATGCGCGATGCCTGGGATCAGGCCTTCCCCGACGCGCCGCTGGCGGAACAGGATCTGGTGATCACCGTGCCGGCCTCGTTCGACCCGGCTGCCCGCGAACTGACGGCCGAGGCGGCCCGCACCATCGGTCTCAACCAGGCGGTGTTGCTGGAGGAGCCGCAGTCGGCGCTGTACAGCTGGATTCAGGCCAGCGCCGGCGGCTGGCGCGAGCAGGTCAAGCCCGGCGAGGTCATCTTGGTCGTTGACGTCGGCGGCGGCACCACCGACCTGTCGCTGATCGCCGTGACGGAGGATGACGGCAACCTCAGCCTGAACCGCATCGCCATCGGCGACCATATCCTGCTGGGCGGGGACAACATGGATCTGGCGCTTGCCTATGTGCTCCGCGGCAAGTTGCAGGCCGAAGGCAAGCGCCTGGAGCCCTGGCAGTTGCAGGCGCTGACCCATGCCTGCCGGGACGCCAAGGAGACCCTGCTGTCGGACGAGGCACCGGACGAGGTCGCCATCGTCGTGCCCAGCCGGGGATCCTCGCTCATCGGCGGCGCCCTGCGCACCAGCCTGACCCGCGAGGAAGTCAACCAGGCCCTGGTCGAGGGATTCTTCCCGTCGGTGGAACTGGGCGATCATCCCGTCGCGCAGGCGCGCACTGGCCTTACCGCGCTGGGTTTGCCCTATGCCCAGGACGCCCGTGTCACCGCGCATCTGGCCGCCTTCCTCAGCCGCCAGCTGGGCGCGACCCGGGAGCTGGCCGGCTTCGAGCCGGACGGCAATGCCAGCTTCCTGCATCCCACCGCCGTGCTGCTGAATGGCGGCGTGTTCAAGTCGGCCGTGCTGTCCGGTCGCCTGCTGGAGGTGCTGAACGGCTGGCTGGCCGAGGATGCCGCTCCGGCTGTCCGGCTGCTGCAAGGCGGTGATCTGGATCTTGCCGTGTCGCGCGGCGCCGCCTTCTATGGTTGTGTCCGCCGGGGTCGTGGCGTCCGCATTCGCGGCGGCACGGCGGCGGCCTACTATGTCGGCGTCGAGAGCGCCATGCCGGCCGTGCCCGGCTTCCCGCCGCCGCTGGAGGCGCTGTGCATCGCACCGTTCGGCATGGAGGAGGGCACCGAGGCCGACCTGCCGCCCTACGAGTTCGGCGTCGTCGTCGGCGAGCCGGTGCATTTCCGCTTCTATGCATCCACCGTCCGCCGCGACGATGTCGTCGGCACCCGCCTGGACTGGTGGCCCGAGGGCGAGCTGGAGGAACTGCCGGAAATCGAGGTGGTACTGTCGGCCGAGCAGCACCGTCCTGGCGACATCGTGCCGGTGCAGCTGGCCGCGCGCGTGACGGAAGTCGGCACCCTGCAGCTGGAGGCGGTGGCCAAGACCGGCGGGCAGCGCTGGAAGGTCGAGTTCGACGTCCGCGCCGAGGGCGAATCCGCCACCGAGGCGGTGGCCTGAGTCCCGCCCCCGGAGCGAGCGGCGTCATGGCGCCTCAGGACGACCCCGCCTGGCTGGTCGGCATCGATCTTGGCACGACCCACACCGTGGTCGCCGCCTGTCCGCTGACGGACGGGGAGGCGGATCCGGCGATCGGCGCCTTCGCCATCGAGCAGCTCGTCCGGCCCGGCGAGATCGCGGCCCTGCCCCTGCTGCCTTCCGTCCGCTATCACGCTGCGCCGGATGAGCTGCCGGCCAGCGATCTGGCCTTGCCCTGGCCCACCGGGGCGGCGGCGGATCATCGGCCCGTCGTCGGCGAGCTGGCCCGGCGGCTCGGCGCCCGCACGCCCGGCCGGCTGATCGCCAGCGCCAAGAGCTGGCTGTCGCATCCCGCCGCCGATCGTGCGGCGCCGATTCTGCCCTGGGGAGCGGCGGATGGCGTGCCCCGGATATCGCCGGTCGACGCCAGTGCCAGCTACCTGGCCCATGTCCGCGCGGCCTGGGACGCCAGCCATCCCGACGCGCCGCTCGCGCGGCAGGCACTGGTGATCACGGTGCCGGCGTCCTTCGACGAGTCGGCCCGGACCCTGACGCTGGAAGCCGCGCGTCTGGCCGGCCTGCCGCGCGTGAGGCTGCTGGAGGAACCCCAGGCGGTTTGCTACGACTGGCTCTGGGAGCATCGGCACCGGTTGCAGGCGCAGCTGGCGGTGGCCAGCCTGCTGCTGGTCGTCGATATCGGCGGCGGCACCCTGGACCTGACCCTGATCAGCGTCAGTCCCGGCCCATCCGTCCCGCAGCTGAACCGCATCGCGGTCGGCAACCATCTCATGCTCGGTGGCGACAACATCGATCTGGCACTGGCGCACCAGGTCGAGCGGCAGCTGCTGGGCGAGGAGGGCAGGTTCTCCGCCGGCGAGCTGTCGCAGCTGGTCGAACAGTGCCGCCTGGCCAAGGAGCGCCTGCTGGCCGGCGACGCCCCGGAGGCTGTCACTGTCACCCTGCTGGGCAGTGGCAGCCGCCTGATCGGCTCGGCTCGATCCGCCGAACTCCGCCGCGAGGCGGTACAGGCGCTGGTCCTGGACGGTTTCTTCCCGCTCGTCGGCCTGGGCGAGCAGCCCGAGCGCAAGCGCAGCGGCGTCGTCGAATTCGGCCTGCCCTATGTGGCCGATCCCGCCGTCACCCGGCATCTGGCCGCCTTCCTCGGCGAACACCGTCATGCGGCCCGCGAGGCGCTGGGCAGCGCGGCCGACATACCGGTTCCCGATGCCCTGCTGCTGAATGGCGGCGTCTTCCGCAGCCCGCTGGTGGTCAGGCGGCTCATCGAGCAGCTGCGCACCTGGGGCCGGCGGGAGCCGCTTTGCCTGGCCAACGACCGGCCCGAGCAGGCGGTGGCGTTCGGCGCCGTGGCCTACGGGCTGGCGCGTCGCGGCCATGCCGTGCAGCGCATCGGCGGCGGCGCCGCGCGCAGCTATTTCCTCGCCGTCGATGCGGCTGCCGACGGTCGGCCGCAGGCGGTCTGCATCCTGCCACGCGGCACCGAGGAGGGTCACGAGATCGTGCTGACCGATCGCGGCTTTCTGCTGACGCTAGGGGCGCCGGTCCGCTTCACCCTGCTGGCGGCCCGCGACGACGCGCGCCCCGAGGCCGGCGCCGTGGTGCTGGCCGACGACGAGCACCTGCAGACACTTCCGCCGCTGGCGGTTGCCCTGGCCGCCGACGATCCGGCGGGGCCGCGGGAGCGTGCCGTCCGGGTGGCGGCGTCCCTCAGCGAGCTGGGCACGCTGGATCTCCAGTGCGTCGCGCTCGATGACCCGGCCCAACGCTGGCGCATCGAGTTCCAGCTGCGCGGCCGCTCGCCGGTCGTGTCGGCCGATCTCACCTCGCAGCACCCGCGGCTGGAGCCGGCGGTGGCGGCGATTCGCGAGGTATACGGCAGGAAGAGCAAGGCGACCGACCCCAAGGCCGTCAAGGGCTTGCGGGCGCGGCTGGAGAAGATACTGGGGCCGCGCGACGGCTGGGGGACGCCACTACTGCGCGATCTGTTCGCCGTCCTGCTGGATGGCCTGCCGCACCGTCGCCGCAGTCCCGATCACGAGCGGGTCTGGTTCAGCTTGGCCGGCTATGGCCTGCGGCCGGGGTTTGGCTATCCGCTGGATGACTGGCGCAGCGACCAGCTGTTCGCCACTTACGGGCAGGGCCTGCAATTCGTCAACGAAACCCGCAACTGGTCGGCATGGTGGACACTCTGGCGGCGTGTGGCCGGCGGACTCGACGAGGCCCGGCAGCTGATCCTGCTGGACGACATCGCGCCCTACCTCAACCCGGAAACCGCAAAGCGCGGCAATACCGCCACCCTGGGCAAGAAACGCTCCTATGAGGACATGGTTCGCCTGGTGGCGATCCTGGAACGCCTGCCGGCGGAGACCAAGTCGACGGTGGGCGGCTGGCTTCTGGAGCGTCTCGCTAGGCCGGGCGAACCGGATGCCTGCTGGTGGGCGCTGGGCCGGATCGGCGGGCGGGTGCCGTGGTACGGCAGTCCGCATGCCGTGGTGCCCAGGGCCACCATCGAGGCCTGGCTGGAGCGGGTGCTGCAACGCGATTTCCGCCGGGAGCCGCCGGCCGCCTTCGCCGCCACCTTGCTGGCGCGCAGGAGCGGCGACCGCGAGCGCGACATCGATGCCGCGCTCAGGGCGCGCGTGATCGAGACGTTGCGTGCCGGTCGGGCGCCCGAGTCCTGGGTGTCCCTGGTGGCCGAGGTGCAGGCGCTCAGCGAGGCCGACGAGCAGCGCATGGTGGGCGAGTCGCTGCCGTCCGGTTTGCGGCTGATCGGCTGAGTCGTTCCGCCGGGGATGGCCATCGTCCGACCGCGCGTCCACCGATCGGTGCTTGCCGGCCTGCTGCTGGCCGGCACGCCGGCTGCGCCGGCCTTCGAACCCGCTCAGGGGCAATTCCTGGCCCGGCAGGCCTGTGCCGCCACACGCGGCATCCGCGGTCCGGCGGATGAGGTTGCCATCCGTCCCGGTGAACATTACGCGATGCTCGGCTTCAATCGTCCGGGTGGCGAATTCGTGCAGGTTCGCATCCCCGGCGCCCGGCCGGAAACCCGCTGGGTGGCCATGGGTTGCGGCGACTGGCAGCCGGGCGTTGCCGCCAGCCCGGAGGCGCCACCCGGGCAGACCTCCGAGCAGAGCTGGTTGCTGCTGGCGCTGAGCTGGCAGCCGGCCTTCTGCGAGATTCGGCCCGAGAAAACCGAATGCCGCGCCCAGACGCCCGAACGTCATGACGCCGCGCATTTCAGCCTGCACGGCCTCTGGCCGCAGCCCCTTGGCCGCGAGTACTGCCAGATACCGGCGACGCTCCGGATGCTGGACGAGCACCGCCGCTGGCAGGCCCTGCCCCCGGTGGCGCTGCAACCCGAGACCCGCCAGCGGCTGGAGGAACGGATGCCCGGCGTGGCCTCGGGGCTGGATCGGCACGAGTGGGTCAGGCATGGCAGCTGCTACGGCGGCGATGCCGAAACCTACTTCCGGACCGCATTGGCGCTGGTCGATCAGGTCAATCGTTCCCCCGTGCGGGATCTGGTGGCGGCACGCCGCGGGCAGCGTGTGACCCTTGCGGAATTGCGCGCCGCCTTCGAGCAGGGCTTCGGTGCCGGGACCGGCGCGGCGCTGGGGCTGCACTGCGAAGCCGACGGGGATCGCCGGCTGGTCAGCGAAATCCGCATCGCCTTGCGCCAGCCATCGACGACGGCGCCGCACCTGTGGGAGACCCTGGACCGCGCGGCGCCCCGGCAAGGCAATTGCGAGGCAGGCCTGGTCGATCGCGTCGGGCCCGACTGAGTCCGGACCTCGTTGCCTGTACGCGATGCCATCCTGCATCGCTTACAATCCCGAACTGTCCCGACATTGCCCACCCGATCCATCGACATGCAAATCCTCAAGCGCACCCTGCTGCTCCCGCTGATGGCCTGTTCCGCCTGTGCCGGACTGCCTTCCGATCCCCTGGGCCTCAACACCCCCCCGGCAGCGGCGCCGGCGAACGCCGGCAGCGAAGCCAGCCAGTGCTCGGACAGCCTGCGGGCAATCGGCAGGCTGAAGATGCAGACTCCCGCCAAACCCGGCGGCCCCGCGGTGGACACGCTCTATTGGTGCACCAAGGCCGCGGAGAAGGGCGATGTCAGGTCGCAGTACATCCTGGCCGGTCTCTACGAACGCGGGGTGGGCGTGCCGGTCAGCCTGACCGATGCCTTGCGCTGGTACCGGGCGGCGGCGGACAGCGGCTATGCCGAGGCGCAGTTCAAGGTGGGCCAGTTCTACGGCCGCGGCCAGGGCGTTGCCCAGGACCGGAACGAGGCGACCCGCTGGTACATGAAAGCCGCCGGGCAGGGCCTGCCCGATGCCCAGTACTACATGGGCTACCGCTACGAGCATGGCAAGGGCATCGCCCAGAGCTACACCGAGGCGGCCCGCTGGTACCTGAAGGCTGCCGAGCAAGGTAATGTCTCGGCCATGGACGGACTCGGCGGGCTCAGCCTGGCCGGGCATGGCATGCCGCAGAATCAGCTGGAGGCCTACAAATGGTTCAATCTCGCCGCGGTGTCGGGCGCGCCGGAGTTCGTTGCCAACCGTGACCGGGTCGCGGCCGGACTGACGCCCGCGCAACTGGCTGAAGGCCAGCGGCTGGCCAGCGAGTGGGCCAAGCACCATCCCATCGGCAAGGCGCCCACACCATGATGGGCGGCGCCGGGCGGCCGGAGCGGGACTGGCCCGATCCCGCCGCGGCTTGATTCAAGCCGCCTCCGGCACGTAAAATCGCCACCTCCCAGGGCGGGTGTAGTTCAATGGTAGAACTTCGGCTTCCCAAGCCGATAGCGTGGGTTCGATTCCCATCACCCGCTCCACTTCGACTTTCCAGGGTCTTCCGCCGAACGCCAGGGAACGTCGTAAGTCATTGTCAGGATTGAGGATTTTCACCCAATATCGATCCACTGACATCCAGCGAAATCCACTCACAGCCGGTTCCAACTGGTACGTTGAGTGGTACATTGGCAATGCGGAGGTTCCCAAAACCGTATTGTTGCTGGAGGAGCCGGGGTTCCGTCGGGAACATGGCATCCAACTCGTTTCGCAGGAGTTGGGCTCATGCTTTCAGACCTCCAGGTTCGACAGGCCAAGGTGACCGGCAAGGCGTATTCGCTTGTCGATTTCGACGGTCTCTACTTCCATATCTCAGCCACCGGCTTCAAGGCCTGGCACTTCCGCTTCACTTGGGGCGGCAAGCGCGAGCGCATGTCCTTCGGCGGCTATCCCGCGCTTTCCCTGAAAGATGCCCGTCATCTGCGCGACGAGGCCCGGGCCATGCTGGCCAAGGACATCAACCCGCATTCGGAACGCAAGCGCAAACGCCACGTGATTGTCCTGGCGGGCGAGCACACCTTCCAGGCCATCTACGACAAATGGCTGGCCCACCGCAGCCTCTCTCTGGAAAATGAGGGCCGCCAGAGCACGCCCAAACAGATCGGGCGCGTCTTCGCCAAGGATGTGTTTCCCGTATTGCGCCACCTGACCGTCTACGACGTCACTCGCGCCCACCTGCTGGACATCATCGGCAGAGTGGAAAAACGTGGCTCGCTGTCGGTCGCCGAGAAGCTGCGCACCTGGTTCAGCCAGCTATTCACCTACGCCTCGGTGGTGGTGCCCAACATGGGCGACAACCCGGCCAAGGATTTGGATGTGGTGGCGATGCCGCTGCCGCCGGTGGAGAACAACCCCTTTTTGCGCATGCCCGAACTGCCGGCCATGCTGCAGACGTTGCGCAAGTACAGCGGCCGCCTGAATACGCAACTGGGTCTACGTCTGCTGCTGCTCACGGGCGTGCGCACCGGTGAATTGCGCTACGCCACGCCCGATCAGTTCGATCTGGAGCGCGGTCTGTGGATCATCCCGGTTGTCAGGCTCAAGCAACGCAAGCAGCTCACCAAGAAGAAGCGCCAGCGTTTCGCCGACATCCCGCCGTACATCGTGCCACTGTCGTTGCAGGCACAAGAAGTCGTTCGTCATCTGCTGGGAAATCTGAAGCCAGCGCAGGTCTATCTCATCCCCGGTGATTGGTGCCTGAAAAAACCTCTCAGCGAGAACACGCTCAATGGCGCGCTCAAGCGCATGGGCTATGAAGATCAGCTCACTGGGCACGGCGTTCGCGCCACCGTATCGACCGCGCTCAATGAATTGGGCTATCCGCCCAAGTGGGTAGACGCCCAACTCTCGCATGCCGATCCGGATCGGATCAGCGCGACCTACAACCACGCCGAGTACGTCGAGCAGCGCCGCGTCATGATGCAAGACTGGGCCGACCGCCTGGACTTGTTCGAGCAGAATCAGCTCGAAGTTGCCAGCACGCACCTGACCATCACGCTGCAGGGTCTGCCCACGATTGCCGGACAGGCGGCAGCGCAGCCGCCCGCCCTGAATCCAAACGCCCCTCAGTTGATCGTTGCGCCTGCACCGGATGCGCCAGCGGTTCCAGCTTCCGTCTATCGACTTTCGGCGGTGCATCTGCCCGAGTACGCGCGACCCACGCTGTCAGAGGTGCAGCGCGAGCGCTTGCAATTGCTGGAGATGTTCGAGGCATCCCACAACCTGTCGGTGGCCGACTACGCCAAGCTGGTTGGCAAGTCCCGCCGCTGGATCACTTACGAGATTCAGGCTGGCAATCTCCTGTCGATCCATCTGGGTCACCGTGGACAGCGCGTCCCGGACTGGCAACTCGACCCCATCAAACGCAAGCTGATTCAGGCTGTCCTGAAGCTGGTGCCGCGCGGCATCGACACCTGGCACATCTATCACGCACTGCTGCGGCCATACGATGCCCTGGGCAAGTGTCCAGTCATCGAGGCAGTCGATCCGACCAACCTGCATCTTGCAGCTCGACTGGTCGCCGCACATGCCATAGAAACCGATGAGCTTGCAGAGCAATCGGAAGTATCTCCGGTGCTGGCCAGGCAGACTGTAGAGCGCCTGGTAAAAACGGCAATGTTGGTTGATACGCCCGAAGATCTGGTCGCCCGTTGAGCTGAGGCCGGACGGCAGCCCGTCCGGTCAAGGTCCAAGCAGGGAACCAATAGGTCGATCGTTGCATGACCACCCGCCAACTCGCGATTTCCAAGTATTGGCAGGCAGTGTTTAGCGTCGAATCTGCGCTTGGCAGTCACCATAGGCGACTTCTCTGTGATGCTATCTCGCTATATCAGTATCCTGATCGGATATGACGCCAGCGGATTTCCGCAGCCAATCCCAAGCCCCGATCAATAGATTCCGACCGCTCGCAGCTTTTTCAAACCGCTGCCGTATCAGACCATACCGATACGGTTTTGCGTGAACCGCCACTTCTCACGATCCTGATAGCGCAAGCGTCACTGTCGAGCCGCGACGGACGCTCGCTTTTCTTGTGCTCAATGGATTTTTGTACATCGAGCACACAACGCCTACTCGTTGCGCGAACTGATCAGAAGTAATCAAAAGCGGGCGTCATCACTCGCGTCTTGCGCGGACAACAGGCCGACCATGGGGACGGCTGCAAAAGCAGTCGGCCCTGTAGTTCTTCTCCTGGAAGGAGACGGAGCATGCACGAGAACAAAAATGATGCACCAACATCAAAGGTGTTCTACCGCCCGCTCGAAGCGTCCATCCGCTGGGCCGGACTGCTGCGATACGAGCAGGTGATTCTGGCTTCGGTCTCGTCGCCGATGAATCTGCCGCAGTCGCTGGACTGCCCACGTTTGGGCGAACTGCGGCTGTACACCGACCGCATCTATGACGGCATCCTCAACGGGGAACTGCCCTTCGGGCAGCACGGCATCACGACGCGCGACACCACGTTGATCGAATCGCCTGATCTGACGGTGCGCCATGTCGATCTGAAGTGCTGGATGCGCCAGCACTACCCCGAGCAGCGGCCCGGCTTTCTCTTCTCCCGCAGCGAGCGCATCACCCATCCCTTCATCTCTCTGGAAACAGGGCAAGCCATGCTGGTCGAACGCCAGGCTTTGAAATCCGTCCTGGAACAGACCAAACGTCAGCTTCGCGAGTTGCAGGACAAGCATGACGCGCTGCTCAAGCAGCCCACGGTGATTCCGGCATGCGCGCAGTGTCCGATCAGTGATCGAGCCGAGGCCACCTACCTGAACATCGTTGGCGGCCTGTTGGAGCTGATGCTCGGCCAGTCGCCATCGGGCACGCCGTACTCCAGCTTCAAGACGCAGGAGGCCGTGGTCAGCGCGCTGGTCGCCCATCACAGCGGCGCCATGGGCATCGCGGAGCGGACATTGAACGGTAAGTTTGCCACCGCCAGGCGCCGGCTGCGTAGCGCCTCCCGCTGAGATTTGCCAGCTTGTATGTGCAGTCGCGGAGATTGCATTTGCAATGTCTTTTCGCAGCCGTGTCTATTGAATAGAGGTCACGCCAACAAACGCCGCTGAGCGTTCAGGAGTGACTGCCATGTCGCAAACATCTGTACTGCAGCCAAACGAGCGCCGCATCCTGCGCTTGGAAGAAGTCGAAGCGAAATCAGGTTTCAAGCGCGCCCACATCTACAACCTGATGAAGAAACGCCAGTTCCCGCAGGCCCTGCGTCTGGGCGTGCGCGCCGTGGGCTGGGACTCCATCGAAATCGATCAGTGGATCGACGAGCGCGTCAACAACCGGGCCTGACCCGTTCTCCCGCGGACTTTTCATCTTGACACGGAGAACGCCATGCAGGTCGTATCCATCATTTCAACCAAAGGTGGGGTCGGCAAGACTACCACCGCTGCGAACCTCGGCGGTCTCGCTGCGGACGCCGGACTGCGCGTGCTGCTGCTCGACCTCGATGTGCAGCCCACCTTGTCCTCATACTATGAGCTGGCTCACCGCGCGCCGGGCGGTATCTATGAATTGCTGGCCTTCAACGAGCGCGACCTCGACCAGCTTGTGTCCCGCACGATCATCGCGGGCCTGGACTTGGTGCTCTCCAACGACCACCGAGGCGAACTGAACACTTTGCTGCTGCACGCGCCGGACGGGCGCTTGCGGCTGCGGCATCTGCTTCCGGCGCTCAATCCCCTCTACGACCTGGTGCTGATCGACACCCAGGGCGCGCGCTCGGTGCTGCTGGAGATGGCGGTGCTGGCCTCCGACCTCGCACTGTCACCCGTGACCCCGGAAATTCTCGCCGCCCGCGAGCTGCGGCGCGGCACCATGCAGTTGCTGGAGGACATTGCACCGTACCGGCAGCTGGGCATCGCGCCGCCGCCGCTGCATCTGCTCATCAACCGCGTCCATCCGGTGTCCGCCAACGCCCGCCTGATCCAGCAGGCGCTGCGCGATCTGTTCCAGGACCATGCTGACATCCGTGTGTTGGCTACCGACGTGCCGGCCATTGAGGCTTATCCGCGTGCTGCTACGCGCGGCCTGCCGGTGCATCGGGTCGAGTACCGCCAGCCAGTGGGCAGAGTCGCTCCCGCCGCGCTCGCCACCATGCGCGATCTTGCCGGCGAATTGCTCCCGCAGTGGCAGGATCGATTTGCCGCAGTGTCCGGCCGTCCGCCACAGCCTCTTGATACCAGGAGGCCCCATGGCCAACGCACATGAACTGGCCCGAGGTCACAGCCGGCTGCGCGCCCTGATCGAGTTCGCCGTGGGCGAAGGCTGGCACGTCAAGCGCACGGCGGGCGGTCACCTCAAGTTCACCAAGTCAGGCTGCGCCGCGATCTACACCAGTTCGACGGCCAGCGATCACCGGGCAGCCCTCAACGCCCGTGCGCAGATCCGTCGCGCCGAGCGCGAGACCCGATCCCAAGCGCAGGGGGGCGGCCATGACTGAGATCACTTCCCAGCAGATGGCCGGCAAACTGCTTGCGTCCGGGTTCGAGCGCAGCGGCCCGTCAGCAACGACCTTGAGCGACCCGATCGCCGACACGCCCATGGTCGTGACGCTCGACCAATTGCGCCCCTACGACCACGACCCGCGCAAGAAGCGCAATCCGGTGTACGAGGAAATCAAGGCATCCATCCGCGAGCGTGGTCTGGACGCGGCTCCGGCCATCACCCGGCGGCCCGGCGACGATCACTACATCATCCGTAATGGCGGCAACACGCGACTGGCAATCCTGCGCGAACTCTGGTCGGAGACCAAGGACGAACGATTTTTTCGGGTCTCATGCCTGTTCCGCCCGTGGCCCGAGCGTGGCGAGATCGTCGCGCTCACCGGGCATCTTGCGGAAAACGAACTGCGCGGTGGCCTCACCTTCATCGAGCGGGCTTTGGGCGTCGAGAAAGCGCGCGAATTCTACGAACTGGAAAGCGGCTCCACCCTGAGCCAGTCCGAGCTGGCCCGCCGCCTGGCCGCCGACGGATACCCCGTGCAGCAGTCGCACATCAGCCGGATGGCCGACGCAGTACGCTACCTGCTGCCCGCAATCCCGACCGTGCTCTACGCCGGCCTGGGGCGTCACCAGGTCGAGCGGTTGTCGGTCATGCGCAAGGCCTGCGAGCGCACCTGGGCGCATTACGCCAAAGGCCGCTCACTGGTTCAGGACTTCGACGAGTTCTTTCAGGAAGTGCTGTCGCAATTCGATGTCCAGGCCGACGAGTTCTCTGCGCAGCGCATACAGGACGAGCTGATCGGCCAGATGACCGAATTGCTGGGTGTTGATTACGACGTGCTCGCTCTGGACATGACCGAATCCGAGAGCCGCCAGCGCGCCTTGGTCAGCGAGCCGACGCCGCCCTCGACGCCGCCTGCCCTGCCAGAGCCAGAGGCCATTGCGCGCCCACCTGCCGATACTGCGCCACCTGCTGCGAGGCCGACGGCAACTCCCTCGACGGGCGAGAGCGACGCGGAAGCCAGTCATTCGGACGCGGTCAGCCCGGCGACAGATGGCGACCGGCTTCAGGAGCACATCGTCTCGCCGGCGCCGACAACGGAACGGCTTGAGTCCATCCAGCGCATGGTCGCCGACCAGTTGGGCGATGCACTGCCGCACGACTTCTCGGCGAATGTCTTGCAGTCCATCCCGGTGCAGGCTGGTGGGCTCTATCCGATCTCGGATGTCTGGTACATCGCCCCCGGCCTGGACACACCCGAGCACCTGCGCATCCACGTCGCGCAGTTTGCCCGCGAGATTGCGGGCGAGGCACACCTGGGCGAGTGCATCGATGACCGTCCAGAAGGCATCGGCTTCGCCTGCCGTGCCCATACCTCAAGCCTGGCGCCAAAGGGCCGTGCCGTCCATGCGCTGTTGGCTTGCCTGGCCGGTCAGCAGCCCGCCGACGTCGGTCTGGACAACGGGCAACTCGTCATCGACCTGCCGGCGCTGCTGCACGGCCAGGGCGACGTAACCCGACGATTGAGCGACACCGCGCTGGTCAAGCTGTTCCGCCTGCTGCGACTGGCCCGCCGCCTGCTCGATCTCGAAGCCGGCGCTGCGGACTCTGGAACCTAAGCGAGGGAGGCCAGCATGTCCACAGCACACCCGCTCAACCAGGCTGTCATCGCCCAGGCCCTCTATGACCTGCGCAATGGGCAACTGCGCCGCTGCAAACTGATGGGGTTTGGCGAGGCAGAGCTGGACGCCCTCAAGCATCCTGCGCTGATCAGCGTGCTGGCCAACGCCAACGTCTCCTGGTGCTCAGTGACGGTCAACCGCGAAGTGCTGCGGCGGCTGCTCCAGCAGGCGCAGGACGTGGAGAAGGAAATCGCCACGGTCGATCGCATGCTCAGGCTGGGCGCGAGCACGGAGATGGTCAGCAAGTTCTATGGCTTGACGCATCAGGAAGTAGCGCTTCGCCGTGAAATCCTCGGTCTGCCCAAGCGCAAGGGCCGGCACCCCGTGCTGGACGAGGAGCAGGACACGGAGCTGTGGCGGCAATGGAAGGCCGTGACCAACAGCAGAACCGTCGATCTCGAAGATGACACTTCCATCCTCGATGCCGCCATGGACTTGGCCGAAGGAATGTCGCTGCCTCTGTCGGTGGTCTGGGCCTCGATCAAGAGCTGGGTCGATCAGGGATTGGCGTGAGTCATGGCCGTGGACGACACCGCACCACGAGCCCTACGCCAAGGCCCCATCGCACTGGCAGAACTGTTCGATGCTGCGCTGAAAGACCTTGCGCCCAAGCCCGCCCCCAGCGCACCTGCGTCTACACCTGCACAGTCGCCCACGCCCACCTCCGGCGATGCTTTCCTGTTCAGTGGCAACCGGCACGAGACGGTGCCACGCAAGTTGTTCCTCGACCGCCGCCTGACGCCGCTGGAACGAAACGCCTGGCAAGTGTTCCGACTGATGCTCAACGACGATGGCGTGACCGCATTTCCCACCTACGAGCAGTTGCGCCCCTGGCTAGCGTCCATGCCCTGCGCAGGCCAGGCCTCGCATGAAACCGTGGCACGGGCGCTGACACTGATGCGCCTGACCCGCTGGCTGAGCCTGGTTCGGCGACGGCGCGACCCCAAGACCGGCCGCATCCTCGGCAATCTGTACGTGCTGCACGACGAACCCCTGACACCGTTCGAGGCCATGCAGCTCGACCCGGACTACCTGCAACTCGTCAGCCAGGCGCTCGGCCATTCTGCCAAGGCCGTGCAGATCGTGGGCCTGCACACGCTCAAGGAAATCGGCGAAGACCCATTACTGGCCGGACGCACCCTCCCGTCACGGTTGCAGGTGATGGCCGAACGTCTCGCCAACCAGAACCCCACGGCCTGCGAAAGTTATCCACAGGAAGACGCCATTCACGATTCCGAAGAAGGGGCTCCGAGCCTTCTTCGGAATCGTGAACGACCCGCTACGGATTCCGAAGCAGGGCTGAAACCCGCGCCAGACGTCTCTCTTCGGAATCCGAAGCAGGCCCGTACAGTACGTAGTAGTTGTATTAATGAAATACGTACTACTGCGCAGGCGCGCGCGCTGGGCGATCTGCAATGGCCCAAGCGCTTTGCACAACTGAAGGCGGAACAGCAGGCGGGTGCCAAGGTGGCATTGCAGCAAGTTGATCCCTCGCTGAGGCAGGACGTGCTGGACGAATGGGCCGCGCGTTGTAGCAACCCCGGCATCCGCAATCCCGCAGGGTATCTGTTCGGCATCATCCAGCGGGCCATCCACGGTGAGTTCAATGCCTGGGCAAAGAAAGACCCGCCACCGGCACCCACTCAACCAAACGAACGGCCACCACCCGCACCGCCGACCCAAACGCAGGGTAAGCCGGTGCCACCAGAAGTCGCCAGGCAGCACATCGAGCGGCTGCGAAATCTGCTCGCCAGCAAGTGAGCAGGCCGGCAAGGCGGTGAAGTGGACGCCCATGGATGCCAGTAGAGCTATCCCCTGGGGATAGTTCCACCGTTGGGGCGGATGCCGTGCAGTCGCAGGCCTCGCCTCGAACATCTGCCGCAGCATCGGCCTTGTCCGTCCTGATCCTGACGTGCAGCGTTCGCTGGCGCTCCTTGGAGCTATCCCCTGGGGATAGCTCGCGCCGCAGGCGGCCACCACGCGCTGAACCGGGGTCTGGCAGGTTTCGGTTTGTTGACTGACGGCCTTCCGCTTCCTGCCGAAGCTGACCGCTCCTTTCCCCACAACGAGCGGACACCATGGCAACCAATGAATCTCTGCAACTGAATCTCGGCTCCCTGCGCAGCGCGATGTCGCTGACGCTTCACACCCACCACGCTTCGCGCATCTGGCATGGCCGTGCCGCCGCCGAGGGGCGACCGGGCATCGTCGGCCTGAACGGCTACATCGCCCAAATGAACAAGATGCGGCGCGGTTCGGAGCAGGACGACCCGTACTCGGATTGGTGGATGCTGCGCATCGAGGTCAAGCTCGACCAGACCAAGACCACGCTGCAAGCGCTGCGCGAGCAGGTGGATCAGGCGCTGGCAAGCGTACCGCCGGCACTCAGCCTGGGCGAGAACCTCAACGTGCAACCCGTCAAGTTGCCGCTGTTCGTCAATGCGCAGCTCGGCTTTGCCGCCGTCTATCTGCTGGCCGACTACGACGACATCGCCCGCAAACTGATCCTCGCCCATCACACGGCGCTCATCGACCGCAGCACCTTGGAGCGCTGGCTCAACGAGGGCGCCCATGCACTGCGCAGCCTGTTCTCGCTGGCCCAGCAATACCGCTATTCGGGCTGTACGCGCGACGACTTCGTGTCAAAGAACGCCGCAGCACGGGCGGCGCTGGAGAAATTCGGCGAACTGCCGCAGGACGTGCTGGAAGGCACGCACCGCTCGAAGTTCGCGCCGCCCATCGTGCGCCGTGGCCTGCAACAGCGTGTCGAGAGTCCTGCTGCAGCGCCTGCCCCCAACGACGAGGCCGCCACCGGCGCGGTGCCCGAGGTCGGCGTCGGCGAGATCAAGGGCGAGCAGGCATGAGCGATCCGAACCGCGAACCCCGCTACTTCCAGGGCCTGCAACAGGCTGCCTTCGTGAAGCTGGAACACGCGGCCTCTCTAAAAGGCCTTTTAAAGCCTTTTAAGGGTAAGGGGGATCTTGAGGCCTGGGCCAGCCAGTGCTTCGCCATGCGCGACGAGTTGATTGGCTTGGCTCAGCGGCAGGTGCTGCAACAGGCAGTCGGGCATCCCTTCCACCTGCTGCCCGTGGAGTTGGCCCAACAAACCACTGGCGCAGGAACGGCGTTTTTGCGCTGGCGCAAGCACGACCGCTCAGCCATGGGCGTAGCCCTGTGGCAGGAATTGATGGCGAGCACCGGCACGCCGGTCAACTTACTGGCCGAGCTGCACGCGATCGAGCTTCAGCGCATCACGCTGAACATGCAGATCAGCCTGTTGCACACCCTGGGCAGGCAGGCCCAGGAATGCGCCAGCAAGGCGGCTGTGGCGGAAGACGCCTACCTGCGCCGGCTCAAGTCCATCCCACCTGGAATGCGTGATCGGTGATGGCACCGGACACCCCAGCACACACCCGACGCCGACGCGGCACGGGTATTTCAACCACCATGGAGATTGCAACATGAGCACGCACTTTTGGGGCGAAGGCAACATTGGCTCCCCGCCCGAATACCGGGAGTTCCCCAACGGCAACGACGAGCCGCGGCGCTTGCTGCGGCTGAACGTGTATTTCGACAACCCCGTTCCCACCAAAGGCGGCGACTTCGAGGATCGCGGCGGCTTCTGGGCGCCCGTGGAAATCTGGCACCGCGACGCCGCGCACTGGAAAAGCCTCTACCAGAAAGGCATGCGCATCCTGGTCGTCGGCCGCATGGAGCGCGAGCCCTGGACGGACAACGAAGATCAGCCGCGCGAAACCTGGCAGATCAACGCGCGCAGCGTCGGCATCCTGCCGTTTCGCATCGAGTCCGTGACCCTCAGCCCGAAGCCGCAGGATGCGGAGGCAAAGCCCCAGGCCGCCCAGGAACCGGCTGCGCCAAAAGAGCCGCGGCGTAGGAAGTGACCCGGCATGGGTCGGCCACTGTTCGCCGCTCCATGCACCCGCGAGCTATCCCCAGGGGATAGCTCCATCTACGTCCACCGGATTCCACGTGCTCCCGAAAATCGCGGCTCCCGGCCCGCACACCCCGGCTGCATACCATCTCCGCCCCAGCCATTCCATCCCGTGAAAGTGGTCGCCACCGCTTGCGACTTGTTTGCTGTTGCCCCTGGTGGGGACCGGCATCCTCGATTCCAGCAACTCAATGAACCACGGAAATCGGATGGACGGATATGCGGCTGTTCTTGTGCGAGAAGCCCTCCCAGGGCAAGGATATTGGTCGGATTCTCGGCGCGACACAGCGCGGTGAAGGCTGCCTCAACGGCTCCGGCGTCACGATTACCTGGTGCATCGGCCATCTCGTAGAAGCGGCAGCACCCGAGGTCTATGACGCGGCGCTCAAGCGCTGGTCGCTGGAGCAGTTGCCCATCATTCCCCAGCAGTGGCGGGTCGAGGTCAAACCCAAGACCGCCACGCAATTCAAGGTCGTCAAGGCGCTTCTGGCGAAGGCGACCCATCTCGTCATCGCCACCGATGCCGACCGCGAGGGCGAGCTGATCGCCCGCGAGATCATCGACCTGTGCGGCTACCGTGGCCCCATCGAGCGCTTGTGGCTGTCGGCGCTCAACGATGCGTCGATCCGCACTGCGCTCGGCAAGCTGCGACCATCATCCGATACGCTGCCGATGTACTACTCGGCGCTGGCGCGTTCGCGGGCAGACTGGCTCGTCGGCATGAACCTCAGCCGTCTGTTCACGCTGCTCGGGCGGCAGGCGGGCTACGACGGCGTGCTGTCGGTCGGACGTGTCCAGACCCCGACCCTGAAGCTGGTCGTTGATCGCGACCGCGAAATCGCGGCTTTCAAGTCGGCGCCGTTCTGGGCCATCGACGTGTCTTTGTCCACAGAGGGTCAGGCTTTCTCCGCGCAGTGGGTTGCGCCCGACGGCTGCACCGACGACGCCGGTCGTTGCCTGCAACAGCCGGTCGCCCAGCAGGCGGCGCAGCAGATTCGCGCTGCGGGCAGCGCCCAGGTGGTGTCGGTCGAGACCGAGCGCGTGCGCGAAGGCCCGCCCCTGCTGTTCGACCTGGGGACGCTTCAGGAGGTCTGTTCCAGGCAGCTCGGGCTGGACGTACAGGAGACATTGCAGATAGCCCAGGCCCTGTACGAGACGCACAAGGCCACAACCTACCCGCGCTCGGACTCCGGCTACCTGCCCGAAAGCATGTTCGCCGAGGTGCCCACCGTCCTGGACAGCCTGCTCAAGACCGACCCGTCGCTGCGCCCGATCATGGGTCAGCTCGACCGCACCCAGCGTTCGCGTGCATGGAACGACGGCAAGGTCACAGCGCACCACGGCATCATCCCGACGCTCGAACCGGCGAATCTTTCCGTCATGAGCGAGAAGGAACGGGCCGTGTACCGGCTAATCCGGGCGCATTACCTGGCCCAGTTCCTCCCTCACCACGAGTTCGACCGCACCGTGGCCGAGCTTTCCTGCGGCCAGCAGAAGCTGGTGGCTACGGGCAAGCAGGTCGTCGTCAAGGGCTGGCGCCTGGTGCTGGACGAGCCCGAACGTGAAGGCAGCGCTGATGAGGACGCCGACGCCTCTGCACGCAGCCAGGTGCTACCCGCGTTGCGCGAAGCGATGGCATGTCAGATCGCTGGGGCCGACATCAAGGCACTCAAAACGATGCCACCCAAGCCCTATACGCAGGGCGAACTGGTCAAGGCGATGAAGGGTGTTGCGCGTTTCGTGACCGACCCGCGCCTGAAGCAGAAGCTGAAGGACACGACGGGCATCGGCACCGAGGCGACGCGGGCCAACATCATCAGCGGGTTGATCACTCGCGGCTACATCGTGAAAAAGGGACGCTCCATCCGTGCATCGGATGCGGCGTTCACGCTGATCGATGCCGTGCCTGCGGCGATTGCTGACCCCGGCACCACCGCCGTGTGGGAACAGGCACTCGACATGATCGAGGCTGGTCAGCTCACGCTGGACGTGTTCATTGGCAAGCAGGCCGCCTGGATTTCGCAGTTGATCGCGCAGTACGGCAGCATGTCCCTGTCCATCAAGCTTGCCCATGGACCAGCATGCCCGCAGTGCGGCGCATCGACGCGCCAACGCACCGGCAAGAGCGGTCCATTCTGGTCGTGCAGTCGCTACCCCGACTGCAAAGGCACGCTGCCGGTCGAATCTGGTCCGCCCAAGCGTGGCGCTTCGCGCTCGCGTAGCAGCGGCCGCAAAGGCGCCTAACCGACTCCGTTTCCCGTGGGCCGCACCCTGTTTCAAAGGCGTGGCCCGTGTCCCGCACGCCCCTGCGGGTCGCCCAGCGCGCAACGCCTTCTTGTCCGTGTGCGCGTCCCGTCGAGCCGTCCCCGGCTGCGGGACCTGAAGGTAGTTTTTCCGCGAACCGCCTCCCGCGTGTTCTGCTGGTCTGTGTTTCTCCCGCCCACTGCGAAGTGGTCCCCCGATGGCTTGCCTGGCAGCGCGAGCCACCCGGAGACCCTTTGTGGTCAGCGGTATTCAGTGCCGGTGCCCACCGGCGCAAAAACGGGCTCCCTTTGTGCGCGGATGTGCGCCAGACGATGCCGGCCCCAGCCACGACATGGGCCGGGTGTGATTGCTGATGAGCAGACGGTTCGAGCGACGACCGGGCCTGCAACAGCCCACGGGTGGTTATTTCCTCCCGAGCCGAAGGTCAGCGAGCCTTCGGCTCCTTTGTCTCGTCGATCAACGTTCCGACCCAAGGGCCGGCCACAGCAACAGGAAACCGACGCATGCAACAACCGGAGAAAGTACGAGCCGCGTTCGAGCGCGACCTTGGCAACAAGGTGCTGTTCATCAAGGACGGCAAGCTGCTGTTTATCGATGGCATCAACCTCAAGGCCATCGCCGACCGTAAGGCGTATTTCGCTTCGCTGCGTGCGCGGCAAACGCAACCCATTGTGGTCCTGGCCGAACTGGGACAGGACGAGGCATTCGCCCTGTGGAAGCAGTATGTCCTGGGCGACAAGACCGAGTGAGCCAACGCACCCACGCCCCCCCTGACAGCCCGCACTCGATGCGGGTTTTCTGTCTCCGCGCCATCAATCCGGGCTGGGCCGATTGCCGTTTTCCAACTGACGCAGCGAGGCTCCCGGACGAAGCTGCCCGCATGTTCGCTGATTCGTCAGCACATGCCAGCAGCCATGGGTTCCAGGCTGCCGTGGGTTCTTCCCGCGTAACCCGCCAGTCCGTATCGCATCAAGTCTGCGGACGCGCGTCCCCGTGACGCCGATGCTTTTTATCCACCACGTGCGGGAGCTGCCATCCCGTGAGGGACAAGGCCTCGCTTTTCCAAGGAGCCTACCCATGTCCCACAAAGCCTCTTTCGGCCAGTTGGCCTTGACCTATTGCGGCAAGTTCCTGCCGCTCGAAGTCCTGCAAAGCGCCGCCGGCCACTACATCGGCACGCGCGATACCGAAGGTCCCGTTTCGCGGGAATCGCACGAGTACTTCCGCAGCCATGCGGCGGCTCAACGTGCCCTCGAAAGAGGCGGCTGGTCCCAGCTCGCCATTCCCTGATCCAACTGGAGGAATCACGCCATGAATCAACTGCTGCCGCAGGAAGTCGTCGATCAGATCATGCGGGAAGAGCAGCATTTCGCTGCCGCGCCCCAAGCCTTCTTCGAGGCATGGAAGCGTGGTGCCGAGATCGCTGGCCCCGAATGGTTCGGCGACGGCACCCGTGAAGGTCTGAACCAGGCCAAGAGCAAGTGGGATCTGCGTCCCAACATGCTGCTGCTCAATGATGCCCTCGGCGTCCTGAGCAGCGGCGAACGCATGTTCCTGTCCGCCATGGTCAGCTTCTACAACGCGCGCGAGGGCGGTGCCATGCTCAAGCGCTGCCACTTCGACGGGCTGTCGGACTTCGACGGCCTCGATCTGCAACGCCGCAAGGTCATCGCCGACTTGATGGTGAACTACAGCGGCTGGTGAGCCCGTTTCGGGCACACCCCCGTCTTTTCGTTCCCCACGAGGGACATGCGTCCACACGGCCATGTCCCTCGATTTCCTTTCCGTAGCCCAGCGTAAAGCGGCTGAATCAAAGCCAACGATCAGCGCCGACTGACGCATTTTCCCTTTTCAACCCACTGGGTCCAATTCCCGGTGGCGGGAATTGGCTCCATTATTCAATCTGGAGCGTTCCCATGTCTCAGAATCCCAATCCCTTTGTTCGCGGCTACTGGAACTTGAAAATCGTCCGCACGCTGTCCATCAGCTACGAGGACGGAAGCCCGCATGTCTGGCGAAATATCCACCCGAGCCAGCAACATCTTTCCGACCAGGAACTGATTTCATCTTCCTGCATCGTCACCAGCGATTTCGCGGTGGTCACGAACGGCTCTGAACCTATAAGCGCCGAGGTGCTGGCCGAATGCGATGCCGATGAGGGCGTTAACGGCGAAGGCGTGATCGGTGCCGTGGTCTATGCCATTCATGGCGAGGACTTCGACGATCGCCTGATCCACGTCGGTGACAGCTATTCGGTCGAGGCCGCGCGGGAAATCGTGCAGCGCCTGAGTTTCGAGACCGGCTACTACAGCCGCTGCTGGGAAATCAGCAGCGCGCACATCAGCCAGGAAACCGGCCAGTACCTCGCCAATCTGGCGGACCTCGCCACGCCGGAGGCCTTTTTGTTCATCGCCTTTCGGGTTCCGTACAGCCCGGCGATCGGCGTCAAGCTGATCTCAACGCCCTGGACGGACCAGAACCTGGAGCACGCCGATGGCATCACCGCCGAGCAGCTTCGGCAGGAGCACCGCAGCAAGGGCATGCCAGACGACCTGGCGAACATCCTGGAACTGGCTGGCCAGGCCGATGTGCGCATCCTCATCCTCGACGCCGACGCGCCCGTGTTGCCGGGCTTGCCGCTGGCCGAGTCCTAGCAAACACACCACGAGCCCACCTTCCTCTTTGCCCTCCATGCCAGCCCGTCTCCTTTCTAGGAGCCGGGCTGGTCCAATTTCATAGGAGCACTTTATGTTCCCCGACCTCATCTCGCCCGCACGCGACTTCGAGCATCAGCTTGGAGCCTGCGTCAACGCCATGGGCCAGGACGACGCCATCGGCCAGATCCTGGTATTCGAGCGCTTGAGTGGCACGCTGCACATGCGCCATATCGCCAGCGCCGATCTGGCCGACACCGACATTGACGACTACGAAATGGTCGTTTTCGACGGTGGCAACACCGGCGGCGACACGTGGAAGCACGTGTTCTTTCCACGTCAGCGCGAACACTACTTCGTGTACCAAGCCTGACCACCCAGCCCCTTTCGAGGGGCCTTTTCTTGTCCCGGCGCAGGAAAGCGGGTGCGGCGCGGTGCGGTTTGCTGAGCGCAGGCCGCTCACTCAAGGGCCATCCTTACCCCATGTTCGTCGGCGTTGCCGACACATGCCCAGGCAGCCAAGACCTTCAAGGCTGCAAGCGCGGGAAACCGTGCTGGTTGTTTCTTCCTACGGACGCATCGCGCCCATTCACCCACAAGGGACCTCTCCCTTGCGGGCGGGAATCCCTTGTTCTTCCTCAAGGAGATTCACATGGATCGCTCTCTCATCAAGACCCTGATGCCTTCGCTGGTCGCAGGCCATGTGCCGCGCAACGTGCGATCGTTCAAGTACCGCGTGTTCGATGATCAACCACAGTCCTCGACACTGGGCTTCGTCATTGATCCCCAGCCCTTCGACGGCAAGGTGGTAGCAGCCAGCAAAGACGCCATCGTCGTCAAGCTCAAGCCCAGCGAGTTCGCGGTACTCGATCCCAACCTGGTGACCACCGTTCCCAGCGAGGGCACCAAGGTGCATGTCCAACCCTATGCCCGTCGCCGTTTCGACGGCCTGCGTGCGGACACGCCAGAAGAGCGCACCGAGATGATGTCCGACGGCACTCCCTACACCGTCAAGACACACATCCTCGGCTCCGCGCCGGCCAAGCTGCCCATTCCCGAGCCGCAGTGCATGGAACTGGGTCAGCTCATCGAGCAGTTGGAGGAAATGCCGGCGCCCGACAGGTTCCGGCGCATCACCCACATGCTGGTCGATGCGGGCGCCCACGACTTCACCTGGGTCGATCCGAAGCCGTCCAGGATCATCGAAACGCCCCCGGCGATCAGTTTCACGGTTTCGACCGCGAAGTTCGCCGGCCAGGTGACGATCCTCTACCAGCGCGGCAGCGATACCTATGCGGTGGAGCTGCGCCGCGACGGCGAGTTGGTCGATCGGCACGACGAGGTGTACTTCGACATGCTCGGCGAAGTGCTGGAGCGGCTCATCGACGACGGACGCTGGCGTCTGATCGATGTGAGCGTGATCGGCGCGGAGACGTCCCGACGGCGCCGCGCTGTACCTGCGTGACACCACGAAAAAAACCAGGCGACATGCCCCCACAGGCTCTCCCTCCATTCGGAAGGAGGGCCTTTTTTCTGCCTGGGAGATTCATCAAAGGGAATCGCCCGGATGCCGATTGATGGCTGCCTCGCGCGCGAGGCGAGGCCATGCTGAGCCCATGCCTGCTGACGTTGTCAGCGACATGCCAGGCAACCATCGGTCTTCGAGGTTGCGGCGCAGCTCCCACTGCGTGACCGAGCCAGCTCGCACCGCATCCATCCGCGAGCGGCCACCAGTCTCTGGTGGTGGATGCTTTCGCCTTATCAACCCATCGCGGGGTTACGCACCTTTCCCCGCAGCGTGGGACTGGCGTGTCTCCGCTTCATCCCTATGGAGATTCACCATGAGCACCACGTCCAACGAGAAATCGTATTTCGACCTCCACACCTCGGGCATCGGTTACATCCAGCGTGTCCGTGAAGTGCCTGTTCGGGGCGGCCGCCGTGCGCAGCCTTTTCTGGCATGCACCATCGCCGCGCTGGTCGGTTCCGCAAAGGACCCCAGCTATCGCTATTTCGATGTCAAGGTCTCGGGTGCCGAGGCCAAGAAGCTGGTCGAGCGCTGCATCGGCGTTGACGATCCCAAGCAGCGCCCGCTGGTGCGCTTTCGCCTCGGCGACCTGTGGGGCGATGCGTACATCCGCGACAAGGGCGAGCAGAAAGGCCAAGCCGCCGCGTCCCTCAAGGCGCGACTGCTCAAGGCCGAGCCACTTGACCGAGCCGAACTGGCTTCGATCAGGCATCACGAGCTGATCACCCGCGGCATCGGCTACCTCAGCCGTCCGAAGGACGTCACGCCCAAAGATGGCGACCCGTTCCTCTCTTGCACCGTCGCCGCGCTGGCCGGGCCTGTCGATGAACCGGAGTATCGGTACTTCGACACCATCGTTACCACCCCTGAAGCCGAGCATCTGGTTCGCCGGTGCGTGCAGGCCATCGAAGGGGACTGCAAGGTGCTGATCGCCTTCCGTCTCAACGACATGAAGATCGATCCGTACATCCGCACCAAGGGTGAACGCGCTGGGGAACCGGCCGCAAGCCTGGAATCGACGCTGATCCACATCGGCCTGATCAAGATCGACGGCACCAAGGTCTATCCGACGAGCCCCGCGCAAGCCGAGACGCCGCCAGCCCAGGACGCATCCGCGTCCGAAGCCGAGGACGCCGGCCCCGCTGCCGATCAGCCTGCCGAGCCCGCCGAGCGCGAGCCCGAAGGTGAAGTCGAGAAGCAGGAGCCGGCATTGGCTGATTCGTTCTGATCGGCAAGGCCCTCGCGGGCCTTGTCGTTTTCCCAATCGCTAAGGAGAACCATCATGGCAGCCACATCGGCATCCGATAAATCGGTTTCGCCCATTGTCGTCCCCGGCCAACTCACGCTGCGCACCATTCGCGGCAAGAACGGCCCCTTCACCGTCGGTCGCCTCGCCACGCACCTCGGTACGTTCGAGGTCAAGGACCCGGAGCTGGAGCAATACCCCGAAGGCAAGTACGACGGGGAGTTCATCATCAGGTACATCTTCCCGAAGTCCTACCCGGTCGGTGGTGGCATGCGTTTCGAAATCCGCGCCAGTCTGGACGGAATGACGCTCTACGACATCGACAAACTGAGCCGTGACGAGGCACGCAGCTTCGCCACTCAGGACCTCGATCCACTTGATGAAGAGCTGGGCGAACAGCCTGCGGTAACGCCGGCCAAACCAGCCAAACCAGCCAAAACGTCCAGGCCCGCCAAGCCCGCACCTGTGCAGGCATCCGCAGACCCGCTGGTCGATACCACCCCCTTTGGTGTGGATGCGCCGACGCCCGCTACGGCGACTGCCTCCGGCAGTACCGAAGAGGGCGATGCCGCGCTGTTCGGCCTGCTGTGGCCGCTGGATGAGTCCGTGAAACTGGATTCGACCATCGACCGCCGCACCCTGCGCGCGCAGATCGCTCGCTTGAGCGAACTGGGTTATGCGCTGGACTTCAAGACGCAAGAGTGGAGCCGCCAGGCCGAACTGCAACCCGCGTAGTACGGAACGCTGCATCTGCGGTGTTCCTCACCCACCCGCCGGGGGCCTTCCCCTCGGGGGAAGCCTCCGGCTTCATTTCTCCCGGAGGCCTCTCATGGGCTGGTATTTCTCCCCCCAATCGCGGTCTGAACTGATCGCGGAACTGATCACACCGCAAGAGACCGAGCGCACCAGCGTGAAGGTCATCGCCCACGCACTGCGTGGCAACGTCCTCTGGTCTGTTACGCAAGTGACGGCCAAAGCCGACGGCGTACATCGTGATCTCGCGCCAGGTCAGTCCCTGCGCTATATCCGCTGCGATCTGCTGCAACGCAGCGGCGGCCAGTGGGGCTACAAGCCGCTGGACGAATCCATGCACCCGTACTACTACTCGTGCCCGCTGTCCTATCTGGATCTCGCACCGGAGCAATCCGCCGACTGGCGTGCAGGCGTTCGCGCCTACCACGCGCAGAGGCGCATACCCAAAGCAGCCCCGGCTACGACGCTGACGGCCTGAGCCAGGGCGTTTGCCCTACCACCCCAAGGGGCAGCACTTGCCCCAGCGGCGCTGCTGTTCCCGCTTATCCGAGGACACCACTATGCCCGCAAACCCTTCTTCCACCACGCTGTATCGCATCGACGAATGCCCGGACGTGATGGCCGACGCTTGCGTCGGCGATGACCAGGGCAATCTGATCTTCCTGTCGATCTGGGCGCGGGACACCGCCGTCCAGCAGTTCCTTGCTCGCCTGACCCTCGGGCGTGACGAGCAAGGCCTGGAGCAGTTCCACGTCATCACCGACCAGGGCGGCAGCGTCCCGGTGTTCGTCGGCAACGTCGATCGCCTGGAAAAGCGCATGACCCGCGCCTACCGGCGAACGCTGTTCGGTTCGCTGTCCAACGTGTGGCTGTTCGATCGGCGCTGCGTCAAGCCCGACAAGGCCAACGCCAGCGCACTGGCATTGCTGCCCCGCGATAGCGACCACCGGCTTGACCGCCTGTGGACGTTGGTGCAGGACACCTGCCCACTGCCATTGCTCGACCACTGGCGCGAAACCGTGCTGGAACTGCTGCAAAGCCGCGAGATGCTGACCCGCCTGCCGTTCGCCCTCGGGCCTTTGGTGGGCCATCGGCTCGCCATCGACGTGCCGGCGCTGACCCAGGCGCTCGGCTCGCTGATCCGCAGTGACGTGCTCACCGCCTATCCCTATCCGGCCAAGATTTGGACGCCGGAAACGGTAGCGGCTTGACCCACCTGCGCAGGCACGCCAAGGCGTGCCTGCGCCAATCATCCCCGCCAACCAGGAGACTTCCATGGCTCTCATGTTCCCGCGGCTCGCCCGCAATTTCGTGAAAAACGGGTACTTCCCGACCGACGAACCCACGCTCGAAAGAGCGCTCAACGCATTGATGCCCAGTAACTCTGAATCCAATGGGCCGATGTGCATCCTCGATCCCTGCGCCGGCGAAGGCGTGGCAATCGCTGAAGCGGCTCATGCCCTGGGGCGCGAGCATGCCAAGGCGTTCGCCGTCGAGTTCGACGCAGAGCGGGCGCGCCATGCCCGTGGTCTGGTCGATCACTGTCTGCACGCGGACCTGATGGACACGATGATCTCCAAGCAGTCCTTCGGTCTGCTCTGGCTCAATCCGCCGTATGGCGACCTGTCCAAGGACGTCAACGGCAACATTGGCTATCAAGGTCAGGGCCGAGCCCGCCTCGAAAAGCTGTTCTACCAGCGCACGCTGCCCCTGTTGCAGTACGGCGGCGTGCTGGTCTTCATCGTCCCCGGCTACGTGCTCGATGCCGAGCTGGTCGGCTGGCTGACACGCCACTACACCGACCTGCGGATCTATCGAGCGGTGGAAACGCAGTTTAAGCAGGTGGTGATCTTCGGGCGACGGGTGCGTCAGCGTGAGCAGACACCCGATGCCGTCAAGGCCGTGCGCAGTCTGTTGCTGCAGATTGGGCTTGGCGAAATCGAAGCCGAGGAGCTGCCGAGCGAATGGCCGTTCCTGCCGTACATCGTCCCCGCCAGCCCGGCGGAGCCGGGGCATTTCTTCCGCGTGACGATGGAGCCGGAGCAGTTCGCCGATGAGGTTGGCAGACTGCAAGGCCTCTGGCCGTCGCGGGATACGCAGTTGGGGGCCGCGCAGCAGACGCTACGTCCACCGGCGCGGGCCTTGTCCCACTGGCATCTCGCCCTGGCTCTGGCCGCAGGCGCGATCTCGGGAGTCGTGCAATCCAAGACGGGGCGCGTGCTCGTCGTCAAAGGTGACACCCACAAGGACAAGACGCTCCAGCGGGAATTCACCGAGCGCGAAGACGGCTCGATCGCCGAGACGCGCATCCTCACCGACAAGTTTGTTCCCGTCATCCGCGCGTGGGACATGACGCCTGATTCCCCGACACGGGGCGAGGTGTTGACCATTCGCTGATTGTTTTTCACCGCCGACGGTTCGCCGTCGATTTTTCCACCTACCGGGGTCCAGTCGCCCCGATGGGGTGCCGTGGCCCCTCCATATCCAGGAGCCTTCCATGGCAGCCCAAGCACTTTCCATCAGCCAAACACCGAGCCTGCGCTTCTCGCCAGGCCAGGTGGTCATGACCTGCGGCGTCGATGACCTGGTCCGACAGGGCCGGCTCAACCCGACTCCCTACCTGCGTCGCCACCTCGGCGGCGATTGGGGCGACCTCGACGACAGCGACAGGCGGCAGAACGATGCCGCGCTGAAGTCCGGCGAGGATCGTCTGTTTTCTTCTTACGAGGTCACACCCGGCCTGAAGATTTGGATCATCACCGAATGGGATCGCAGCGTCACCACGCTGTTGCTGCCCAACGAGTACTGACCGCGAGTTGTCACCGCAGGCCAAGGAGTGCCTGTACTGTCCAACCACCGACGGTTCGCCGTCTCTCTTCCCACCACGGGGCATGTCATCGCCCCGCTGGGGTGGTGCATGCCCCATTCTTTTTATGGAGCATCACCATGCCCGTTGATCTCGACACCACCGCCAGCAATGCAGCGCCCGTACCGGGCGAACTGCTCGAAGCGGAATCATCCCCTCTGACCCTGAGCCTTCAGGATTTTGTCGGCGAGTTCGGCGACGAACTGCTTGATTCTCTCAACCGCGCCAACCCGCCGGTCTATACCGGCCAAGCGCAAGCACAGCGGCAACTCGTCGTTGCCAGCCTCAAGCGCAAGCTGTTCCAGGCCCAGGCCGACGTTGTCCATGCTGCCGCCGAGCTGCTGGTCGATCAAGGCGAACGCGCTGCGATCGTCAATGGCGAAATGGGCTGCGGCAAAACGACCGTCGGCATCGCCACGGCCGCGGTGCTCAACGCCGAAGGCTACCGCCGCACGCTGGTACTTTCGCCTCCCCACCTGGTCTACAAGTGGCGGCGCGAGATCCAGGAGACGGTGGCCGGCGCCAAGGTCTGGGTGCTCAATGGCCCGGATACGCTGGTCAAGCTCATCAAGCTGCGCGAGCAGTTGGGTGTGCAGCCCACGGGCCAGGAGTTTTTCGTCCTGGGGCGCGTGCGGATGCGGATGGGGTTCCACTGGAAGCCGGTCTTCACCCAGCGGCGCACCCGCCACGGCGACGTGGCAGCATGCCCGAACTGCGGCACGGTCATTACGGACCTCGACGGCGAACCGGTCAACCCGATCTCGCTCGAAGCCGAGGAGTCCCGCAGGAAGTGCAGCCACTGCGCCGCGCCCCTGTGGACGCTGATCCGCCCGCGTAGTCTGTCCGGCAGTGACCAGTCCTCTGTCGTCCTCAAAGCCTTGAAGCGCATCCCGACCATCGGGGAAGTCACCGCGCAGAAGTTGATGCAGAAGTTTGGTGACGGCTTCCTGGCCTCGATGCTGGGTGACAACATCCACGAGTTCATCAACCTGATGGACGGCAATGGCGAGCTGGTGTTTTCCGACCGTCAGGCCACGCGCATGGAACGTGCGATGGCCAACATGGAGTTTGGCTTTGGCGAGGGCGGCTACCAACCGTCCGAGTTCATCAAACGCTACCTGCCGCAAGGCACGTTCGACCTGCTCATCGCCGACGAGGCGCACGAGTACAAGAACGGTGGCAGTGCCCAGGGCCAGGCCATGGGCGTGCTGGCGGCGAAGGCTCGCAAGACCTTGCTGCTGACCGGCACGCTGATGGGCGGCTACGGCGATGATCTGTTCTACCTGCTGTTCCGGGCACTGCCAGGGCGGATGATCGAAGACGGCTACCGCCCGACCACGAGCGGCAGCATGACCTCGGCTGCGATGGCGTTCATGCGCGATCACGGCGTCCTCAAGGACATCTACTCCGAGAGCGCCGGCACGGCGCACAAGACGGCCAAGGGCACCAAGGTATCGGTGCGCACGGTCAAGGCTCCCGGCTTCGGCCCGAAAGGGGTCTTGCGTTGCATCCTGCCGTTCACCATATTTCTCAAGCTCAAGGACATCGGTGGCAACGTCCTGCCACCGTATGACGAGGAGTTTCGTGAAGTCCAGATGGACGTGGCGCAAGCTGCGGCCTACCGCGATTTGGCGGGTCGGCTGACCGCAGAGCTGAAACAGGCTCTGGCGCGACGCGATACGACCTTGCTGGGGGTGGTGCTCAACGTGCTGCTGGCCTGGCCGGATTGCTGCTTCCGGTCGGAGACCGTGGTGCATCCACGCACGCGCAACACCTTGGCGTTTGTCCCGGCTCAGTTCAATGAGTTCGAGATCAGCCCCAAGGAGCGTGAGCTGATCGAGATCTGCAGGCAGGAGAAGACACAGGGCCGCAAGGTTCTGGCCTACACGGTCTATACCGGCACGCGCGATACCACGTCGCGCCTGAAGGGGCTGCTGGAGCAGGAAGGCTTCAAGGTGGCGGTGCTGCGCGCAAGCGTGGATGCCAGCCGCAGAGAAGACTGGATCGCCGAGCAACTGGACCGTGGCATCGACGTGCTCGTCACCAATCCCGAGCTGGTCAAGACGGGGCTGGACCTGCTGGAGTTCCCGACGATTGTGTTCATGCAAAGTGGCTACAACGTGTACTCGCTCCAACAGGCAGCACGCCGCTCCTGGCGCATCGGGCAGAAGCAACCCGTGCGCGTGATCTACCTCGGCTATGCCGGTTCCTCGCAGATGACCTGCCTGGAACTGATGGCCAAGAAGATCATGGTCTCGCAGTCCACCTCGGGCGATGTGCCCGAATCGGGGCTGGATGTCCTGAACCAGGACGGTGATTCCGTCGAAGTGGCGCTGGCCCGGCAATTGGTCACCGCCTGATTTCCACGCCACAAGCCGGCCTAGCGCCGCCGGCTTTCTGTTCTTCCCACCTTGCAGCCCCGTCCGCGTTCTTCGTGGGCGGGGCTGCGTTTTTCTCTCATTCCAAAGTGTTCCCGTGAAGGCCGAGCGCTTGCCCAAGGCAGCAAACCGGGCACCACCCAGTTCGCATTCCTGGCTGACCGCACGGCATCGCGCCGCCAATGTATCGGCATCGCAACAGAAGAGCCGATGCCATGCCCGCCATCCATGTATCCCGGCGTCTGGTCGGCGCTGGTCTCCTGGCCGCTGCCCTGGCCAGCGGCTGCGCCACCACGACCGCGCCACTGGCACCAGACGCCATAGAGGAAATCGCCTCCGTTCCCCAACCCGAGGCACCCGAGTTCATTCCCGTCGTGCGCTATGGCCGCTACACGCTGGTTGAGCTGGCACCCTCGGCAGCGCAGCGTGACTTGCTGTTGCAGACCATCGATGTGTCCATGCCGGAGGATGCCCGTGCCACGGTGGGCGATGGCCTGCGGCATGTGCTCAAACGCAGTGGTTACCAGCTTTGCGAGATGGCCCACGCCGTGACCGAGTTGTATGCGCTGCCGCTGCCGGCGGCGCACCTGCATCTTGGCCCCATGACCTTGCGCGATGCGCTGCTTACCCTGGCTGGCCCGGCCTGGGAACTGCACGCGAATGACCGGGCACGGCAGATTTGCTTTGAGCAGGCTGGAGGCAGTGCGACCGCCGAGCACGAACACGAACCGCCTGCTGCCGAGGCGGTGCAGACGTTTCCGCTGATGCCTTCGGTTTCGGGAGGCCAGCCATGAATGCCGCGCAGTCTCCCCGTCGCCCGATCACCGCCATGATGTTGCAGAGCCTGATGTGGCTCTGGCTGATCGGCCTCAGCGTTTTCGTCGCTCTCGGCTACCAGGCGGTGAACGAGCAGGTCGACCAGGAGCTGCTTAATTCCCGCCTGCAACGTCTCGAAGCGCAGGCGGTAGGTCTGGCCGAGGCCATTGAGGCCATCCAGCAGCGTCCAACCGTCGCAACGGCGGCAGACCTTAAAGACACCCGCGAACTCCTGGAAGCACGCGCTGCCCAGGTCGAGACAACGCTGAGCGGCTATGCCGCTGCTGACGACCTTCAGGCGCTGCGCACGGAGGTCGAGCAAATCAAGACGCGCCAGACCGTTGCGCGCACCGCAGCACCCGCTCAGCCGCGCACACCGCGCAGGCCTAACGCCAAGCCGGAACCGCTGCCACTGCCGTTCCGCATCGTCGGCGCCGAACTTCGCGCCGGCCAGCGCAGCCTGTCCGTCGCGCCGAGCAGCGGGGACTTCACGCCCGACCAGCTTGAGGTACTGCTGCCCGGCGATTCGCTCGGCCCATGGCGCTTTCAGGCGGTCGAGGGCAACTCCGCCGTGTTTCAGGCCGGCGACCAGACCCGTCGCGTGGCGATCCCTTGAGCTGAGGACATGACATGAAGCCTGCCATTATCCTTTCCGCGCTTCTGCTGGTGTCTGCCCAGTTGTCCGCTTGGGCGCAGCAACCGACCACGGCCCCCGCCGGCAATGCCCAGAGCCAGGAGCGTCCGCTGGTCACTCGCGCCTTGGACGACCGGGTGGCAAGCGACTGGGGCTTGCAACCGCAGGAGTGGGCGCGCTATCGCGAACTGATGGATGGGCCGCTGGGTATCTACTCACCCAACCTGGACCCGCTGTCCGCCCTGGGCATCGAGGCGCGCACCGACGAGGAACGGCTCCGCTACGCAGAGCTGCAGGTACAGATCGAGGCACGCCGTGTCGAGAAGCTGCTCGCCTACCAGCGTGCCTACGACGAGGCCTGGCAGCGCCTGAATCCCGGCATGCAGCGGGTGAACCTGCCTGACGACAAGCCCGACACCGGCACAAGCGCCAATCCCTTGCGCGGTTCAGGCCGCACGGCAGTGTTCATCAAGGACGGCTGCGCGGCCTGCGGGCAGCTCGTGCAGCGCCTGCAATCCTCTGGTACCGAGTTCGACCTGTACATGGTCGGCAGCCGCCAGGACGACACACGTATCCGCGACTGGGCCAAGCGGGCGAACGTCGATCCGGCGCGCGTGCGCAGCGGTGGCATCACGCTCAACCATGATGGCGGGCGGTGGCTGTCGCTGAGCTTGCCCGGAGACCTTCCTGCGGTCGTGCGCGAGGTGAACGGTCAATGGCAGCGCCAGCCATAGTGGCCACCTCCGTTTCGCAGTGCTTGCGCGCACTGGTGATCGCGGCGGGCCTGTGCGCCTGCGCCGCCCATGCCCAGGAGCTTCCGCCACCGGCTTACCAGCTTGCCGCACAGCGCGCAGGCATCCCCTCGACGGTGCTCTACGCCGTAGCCTTGCAAGAGAGCGGCATCCGACGCAATGGACGCATCGTCCCGTGGCCGTGGTCGCTCAACGTCGCTGGCCAGTCGCGTCGTTACGCAACACGCGCCGACGCCTGCGCCGGTTTGCAGCAGGCGATGCGCGCCACGCCGCACACGCGCATCGACGCGGGCCTTGGCCAGATCAACCTCGGCTACCACCAACAGCGCTACGCCAGCGCGTGCGACCTGCTCGACCCGTACCGCAATCTTTCCATCGCCGCTGAAATCCTGAAAGAGCAGCACACCACTGGCGAGGACTGGTTGCTGGCAATCGGTCGCTACCACCGTCCTGCGGGCGGAGAACCTGCCGCCCGTTACAGGCGGAGCGTGTCGCGCCACCTTGCCCGTGTGCAGGGCACGCACCCAACCACCGCGGCCCTCGCTGCGCGCCAGGAGACATCCCCATGACGAACCTCCCTCTGAGCAACTTCACGCTGAAGGGTCTGCTCGTGCTGCTGGCGGCTCTGCCGCTGGCCTCGCGTGCCGGCGAGCCGCTGATCGTGGTCGAAGACCGTGGCGGCGCGTCGGCGCTGCCGTACTACGAGGCTCTGAACCTTCAGCCGCGCGCCGATGCGCCGGCCCGACCGCCCATCCCAATGCTCCCGGTGCCCGCCACGCCCATGGACGAGGCCGCGATGTTGCCGGTGCGCAGTGCCAAGCTCACACCTGGCACCGTCGCGCGGCGGGTGATAGAGGCGCCGGGCCTGCGGCCCTTTGTGGTCATCGGCGACGACGAGGCGTCCCGCGCCTGGCTTCGTCGTCAGGCGGCCTCGCTGCGCCAGCGCGGCGCGGTGGGCCTGGTGGTTAACGTCGAGACCGTGCAGGGCCTGGCACGGCTGCGCGCCCTGGTGCCGGGCGTAGCCCTCGCGCCTGTGGCCGGTGACGACCTGGCCGAGCGCCTGGCTCTGCGACATTACCCGGTGCTGATCACAGCCACCGGCATCGAGCAATGAAGCCATGTCGGGGAAACAGCCGGTCGAGGTTTTGCTGCGCCCAGCGGTGGAGTTCTATACCGTCGCGGCGTGTGCAGGCGCCGCGTTTCTGTCCCTGGTGGCCCCGTGGTCGCTCGCGCTGAGTCCGGCCATGGGCGTCGGCAGTGCGCTGGCGTTCTGCGCCTACGGTGCCATCCGCTACCGCGATGCCCGCGTCATCCTGCGCTACCGGCGCAACATTCGCCGCTTGCCGCGCTACGTGATGACCAGCAAGGACGTACCGGTCAGCCAGCAGCGTCTGTTCGTGGGGCGCGGGTTTCTGTGGGAGCAGAAACACACCCATCGGCTCATGCAGACGTACCGACCGGAATTTCGCCGCTACGTCGAGTTGACGCCGGCCTACCGGCTGGCGCGCAGGCTGGAGGAACGGCTGGAGTTCGCGCCGTTCCCGCTGTCTCGGCTGCCCGCGCTCACGGGCTGGGATGTGTCTTTCAACCCGGTGCGCCCGCTGCCGCCTGTGGGCGGCCTGCCGCGCCTGCACGGCATCGAACCCGATGAGGTGGACGTCAGCCTGCCGCTGGGTGAGCGCGTCGGGCATTCGCTGGTGCTGGGCACCACGCGCGTGGGCAAGACGCGGTTGGCCGAGTTGTTTGTGACCCAGGACATTCGGCGCAAGAACGCCGACGGCGAGCACGAGGTCGTCATCGTCATAGACCCCAAGGGCGATGCCGATCTTTTGAAGCGGGTGTACGTCGAGGCCAAACGCGCGGGTCGTGAGGGTGAGTTCTATGTCTTCCATTTGGGCTGGCCCGACATTTCCGCGCGCTACAACGCTGTGGGCCGCTTTGGGCGCATCAGCGAGGTGGCCACCCGTGTTGCAGGGCAGCTCTCCGGGGAAGGCAACAGCGCGGCATTTCGCGAGTTTGCGTGGCGCTTCGTCAATATCATCGCCCGCGCCCTGGTGGAACTGGGCCAGCGCCCGGACTACATGCTGATCCAGCGCCACGTCATCAACATCGACGCGCTGTTCATCGAGTACGCCCAGCACTACTTCGCCAAGACCGAGCCCAAGGCCTGGGAGGTGATCGTCCAGATCGAGGCCAAGCTCAACGAGAAGAACATCCCGCGCAACATGATTGGGCGCGAGAAGCGCGTGGTGGCGCTGGAGCAGTACCTCTCCCAGGCCCGTAACTATGACCCGGTGCTCGACGGCCTGCGCTCGGCGGTTCGCTACGACAAGACGTATTTCGACAAGATCGTCGCATCGCTGCTGCCGCTGCTGGAGAAACTCACCAGCGGGAAGATTTCCCAGCTTCTGGCGCCGAACTATTCCGACCTGGCCGACCCCCGCCCGATCTTCGATTGGATGCAGGTCATCCGAAAGCGCGCCGTCGTCTATGTGGGCCTGGACGCGCTATCCGATGCCGAGGTCGCCGCAGCGGTCGGCAACTCGATGTTCAGCGATCTCGTTTCGGTGGCAGGCCATATCTACAAGCACGGGATCGATGACGGCCTGCCGGGCGCATCGGCTGGCACGCGCGTGCCGATCAACGTCCACGCGGATGAATTCAATGAACTCATGGGTGACGAGTTCGTGCCGCTGATCAACAAAGGCAGCGGCGCCGGTCTGCAAGTCACCGCGTACACCCAGACCCTTTCGGACATCGAGGCTCGCATCGGCAACCGCGCGAAGGCCGGTCAGGTGATCGGCAACTTCAACAACCTGTTCATGCTGCGCGTGCGCGAGACGGCCACCGCTGAACTGCTGACCCGGCAATTGCCGAAGGTCGAGGTCTATACGACCACCATCGTCTCCGGCGCGACCGACAGCTCCGACATCCGCGGGGCGACGGATTTCACCAGCAACACGCAGGACCGCATCAGCATGTCCAGCGTGCCGATGATCGAGCCGTCGCACGTCGTCGCCTTACCCAAGGGTCAGTGTTTCGCGTTGTTGCAGGGCGGCCAGCTTTGGAAGGTTCGCATGCCGCTGCCGGCACCGGACCCCGATGAGGTCATGCCGCAGGATCTGCAACAACTCGCGGGCTACATGCGCCAGAGCTACAGTGAGGCCACGCAGTGGTGGGAGTTCACCAGTTCCCCGGTCTTGCAGGACACGGCCTTGCCCGATGACCTGCTCGATGAGGTGGCCACCGCCGACGCTCCTGCCTCCGGCACGGGCGATATGGCCAGAGACGAGGCCGCACCATGAGCGATGCCGCCGGCACCACACGAAGGGAGCAAGGCCGCCGCCAGGGTCTGGTCATCGGCACGATCACGCTGCCTTTTCGGCTGCTTGGGGTACTGATCGGCTCGCTGCTGTTCTCCATCGTCATGGAGTGCGTGGGCATGCACTTGTTCTGGAAGGATCAAAGCTGGCGGCACTCCCAGCAGATGCTGCAGTACGAGCTGGGGCACCTGTCTAGCCATTTCACGCGCAGCGTGATCGTGCAGGAGCCGGGGCGCACAGCGCACGAGTTGGTAGATACCGGCTACGAATGGGTGTTCGTGCGTTCGGGGCTGCTGGAGCGCATGAGCCAGACCGCCGAGCGCGCCCGTGCGTCGAGCCAGGGCCAGACGCGCAACTTCCGCTATTTCATCAGCCAAGTCTATGTTTGGACCGAGAGCTACCTGATTGCGGCAGCGTTCACGACGCTGACCTTTCTCGTGCGTCTGTTGGTCCTGGTGCTCACCCTGCCACTGATCTTCACGGCGGCATTCGTAGGTCTGATCGATGGCCTGGTGCGCCGTGACGTGCGGCGCTTCGGCGCGGGCCGGGAATCCGGCTTCATCTACCACCGCGCAAAGGCGAGCCTGATGCCGCTGGCCGTGCTGCCTTGGGTGACGTACCTGGCGCTGCCGGTATCGGTGCATCCGCTGCTGATCCTGCTGCCGAGCACCGCCTTGCTTGGACTGGGTATATCCCTGACTGCGGGGAGCTTCAAAAAGTACCTCTAGCTATATTGTGCTGAACGCCCCGTCATCATCTGGACCACCATAACGCTGTAGTCGCACTGCGCACTCAATCAATACGATCCGTGCGAGGTAGGCTGCATACTGCCGCTCTGCCGCGAATGATTCCAGTCTGTCGTAGTGCGTGCCATGCAGTATCTGCGATCGACCATGGTCATAGATGTCCTTGACCAATTGCTTCAGCGTGCGAGGACGGTTGCCTCGTATTACCTGCGTGTCGTCACTCGTTCCGGTCAGATGCACGACCATTTTACAGATACCGCCGTTCCTGCCGCCGCAGCTCAGTACATCCAGGCAGGTTCCGAGCTTCGCCAACGCTATAGCATCGCTTAACTCACGGTTTCCTTCGCCGAACCAATCCAGCGCAGTAGCCCATCGATTGGCAAGCTTGGGATGCGGGTGACTCGATGGATCAAGCAGCCCATCAAGGATCGCCGCGAATGCCGGAAGAATAGATGTCATGTCATCCAACGCTTGCCTTACTCGTTCAGGAGGTTGCGAAGGAATCCGCTTCCCGAGCGAGCTTCCAGGCAACCACAGAAACCCTTTGGTTTCGACCAGGCGATCGCTACCCGCAGGCGGTAGGCGCTCGTCTTGAAGCGCCTGTTGCAGGAAGCACTCGGGGGCTCCAAAGCCCAGAGAGATAGCGTCAAGCGCTGTCTTGCCAACCAATCTCGCCAGCTTGCGTGAGAATTCACGCTCATAGCCACGGACTGTTACCTTGACCAAGGCTGGACATCCGACTATCGCACTGTAGACGGCGTTGGCCAGCCCTTCGATGGAGGAGCCATCATTGGCCTTCTGCAAGGCATCCTTGAGAATTTCCTTCCAGCGGTGGTTCGCCTCTGGTTGGTTCAGATAGTGATCCTTTCCCTGCTGAGGGAAATCTACAGAATCTATCCAGTCCGACCTATTCAAGAATGTCACCGGGCCGAGGGAGAACGGAGACTTCCTCTCCATGCCCAGGGTCCAGGCAGGGAAATAGTGCGTGTGTTCGTTGGTGATGCTTGCGAGTCGTTCCTCGATAAGCAATTTCAGTTTGGGAAGCAGCCCGCCCTGATCGCATTCATCAAACCCCGAAAGCTCACCCGAGGCGTGCATATCGGCAACGGCTTGGCGGGCAATTTTCTGAAAGGCCTCGGGTTCGATCTTCACTGAGTTCAGAGTCCGATTCTGATGGAGGGTGCTGGAGAACTGCCCAAGCGCCTCTCTTGCCTTCTTGGTGAAGTACCGCTGCATACCGTTCTCAGCGGTGATGAAATCAGGAATGCCGGCCTCTTCGGACCATGGAGTGGCCCCCTTGTGCACGCGATCTAACTCATCCACCAGAGCTTTCAGCTCGGTCTTTAGCCCCATAAATTCCTCCTCGATCTACTTCTGACCGCAGGATAGCCCAGGCTGACACCAACAGCCTCGGCATCCATCAATCCGGTCATCCGCGGGTTCCTATTGTTTGCGGCCTAAAGCAGCCCTGATCTCCACGATCGAGCCATTGCTGATCACACAGGAATGGCGCGATGGTGGCTTCAACCTGGCTGCGTGCCGCGCATCGCGGCGTGCCCACTTTTCTCGTGACGGCCCTCCTGCTGGGCCAGTCCCCGATGGCGTTGGCCGAGCCCCCCGCGCAGCGTCAGGAATTGGTCGCGGCGCTGCGCCAGCTCGACGCGCTGGAGCGCACCGTCGCCGACAGCGCCGCGCATGCTCCCGTCCAGCCGGGCGAGCGCTACCACTTCGATTACCCGCGGCTGCTGGCTGACCTAGCGCGCGTGCGCGCCGGCATCCAGGCGCACCTCTCTCCTTCGCGTGCTCAGCCGCGCGACCCCGCCGAGCTGGCCGGCGACTACCGCACCGAGCGGGCCGTCGAGCCATCGCCGACGACCGCGGAGGCCAAGCCATGAACGGCGCCCAAGTCTCGGCATTTCAAGCCAACAGCGGCATCGCGCCTTCCGCGATGGCGACCGTCCTGGTCGGCGTCGTGTTCGCGGTCCTGCTCGTCTGGGGCGTCTGGGCCATCCGAACGGCTTACGTAGGGTGGTCCGAGAGCCGCCTCAACCAGCGCCAGTTCCTCGGCGTCTGCATCCGCTTCGTCGCGATGTACCTCGTCCTGAGTTTCTTCCTCCTCTCCTGACCTGAAAGGCCTGACCATGCAAAACCGCATCCTCACTTCCCGTTTTGTCCAGCGCACCACCGTGGCTCTGGGCGCCGCCGCGCTGCCGGCGCTGTCGTTCGCGCAAGGCCTGCCGCAGTTGGAGAACCCGACCCGGGGCGCCGGCAGCGGCATCATGGAGACGATCAGGAACTACGGCTACGACATCATCATGCTCGTGGCCCTGCTGGTTGTGGCGTCGATGTTCATTGGCGTGTGCTACCACGCCTACGGCACCTACGCGGAAATCCACACTGGTCGCAAAACCTGGGGCCAATTCGGCCTCACGGTCGCCATCGGCGCGGTGCTGCTCGTGATCGGCATTTGGCTGCTCACCGAAGCCACCGGCATCCTGTAAGGCGAGGCCGGTATGTCCGAGCAGCAGCACGTCCGTGCTGACGGGACGGTCACGTTCCTTCCGCACCGGCTCAACCGCCATCCCGTTGTCGTGCGCGGCCTCACCGCCGACGAGCTGTGGATCTGCTGCGGCCTGTCCGGTGCCGCCGGCCTGCTGGTCGGTGCGCCGCTGTCCTGGGTGTTCCGCACGATCGCGCTCGCGCCCACGTTCGTCGTGCTGGGCGTGGCCTTCGGCGTGTTCATCGGGGGCGGCATCCTGCGTCGCCTCAAGCGTGGGCGTCCCGACACCTGGCTGTATCGGCAACTCCAGTGGCGCATCGCCACGCGCTATCCGCTGGTGGCGGGCTGGGTGGGCGGCCATGTGCTGATCTCACGCTCCGGCTTCTGGACCACCCGAAGGTCTGCTGCAAGGGGGGCACGATGAGCCGCTTCAAGAACGAGATCACCCATCTGCAGGCGCACATCAAGACGCTTCGCCTGGGTGCTGGCGCGCTGGTCATCGTCGCCCTGGTGATGGGCGGCGGCTGGTGGAGCGCTCCGCGCGACCTGACCATCCACGTCCCGCCTGATCTGCGCTCCGGCAGTACCCGCAAGTGGTGGGAAGTGCCGCCCGAATCGGTCTATGCGTTCACGTTCTACGTGTTTCAGACCCTCCACCGTTGGCCCACGAATGGCGAAGAGGACTACGCACGCAACCTTCACACACTCTCGCCGTATCTCACGCCGTCCTGCCAGGCTTTCCTGCGAGCCGACTACGACTACCGCCGCAGCACGGGTGAGTTGCGCCAGCGCGTGCGCGGCATCTACGAAATCCCGGGCCGTGGCTACGGCGACGACCCTACGACGCGCGTGCGCGTGGTCTCCGACCGCGACTGGGTGGTGACACTGGACATCAGCGCCGACGAGTACTACGGCGCGGAACAGGTCAAGCGCGCCCTGGTGCGCTACCCCATCAAGGTCACGCGCGTGGACATCGATCCCGCCCGCAACCCGTTCGGCCTGGTACTCGACTGCTACGAAGGGGCGCCGCAGCGCATCGGCGCCCCGGAGCCGACGCGCCCGGCGCCCGGTGGTTTGGCTCCGCAAGCGCCCCAAGGAGAAACCCCATGAAGCATCCTGTACTCGCACTGCTGGGGCTGCTGGTCGTAGTCGCAGCACCTGTCGCCCATGCGGTGGAGATCCTGCGCTGGGAACGTCTGCCGCTGGCCGTGCCGTTGCGTGTCGGCCAGGAGCGCATCGTGTTCATCGACAGGAACGTCCGCGTGGGCGTGCCTGCCGGCGTGGGCGAACGTCTGCGCGTGCAGAGCGCGGGCGGTGCGGTGTACCTGCGCGCCAGTGCGCCGATCGAACCAACACGGCTGCAACTGCAGGACGCCGACACGGGCGCATTGATCCTGCTGGACATCGCCGCCGAGCCGGCCAAGGACGGCGAAGCCGAGCTGGAGCCGGTGCGCATCGTCGAGGGCAACAGCACCCCGGCGCGCTATGGCGATCAGCCGGAGGGTGCCGACGCGCCCCCGGCGCACACCCAGAATCAGGCAGGCGCGCGGACGGCGCGGCGCGAAACCCCGGTCTCGGTCGCGCTGACGCGCTTCGCCGCGCAGAACCTCTATGCGCCGCTGCGTACGGTCGAGGCGCTGCCGGGTGTCATGCGGGTCAATCTGCGCCGCGACATGGACCTGACCACGCTGATGCCGACGCTGCCGGTGCGCGCGGTCGCGCTCGCGTCGTGGCGGCTGGAAGACCAGTGGGTCACCGCCGTGCGTCTCACCAACGGCAGCAGCGGCTGGATCACCCTCGACCCGCGTGTGCTGCAAGGCGATTTCCTCACGGCCAGCTTCCAGCACGAGGCGCTGGGTCCACGCGGAACGCCCGAGGACACCACCGTTCTGTACCTGGTGACGCGCGGGCGTGGCCTCGCGCAGTCGCTGCTGCCCGCTATCCACCGCTTCGACCCGGCTGCGCATCTGCCGCAGCCGCAAATCGAGACACGGGACAACGAGGCCGCGGATGGCAAGGAGACTCGCCATGCGCAGTAACGGACTCCTGAAGTGGCTGATGATCCCCGTGGCCCTGTTGGTGCTGTTCGTCGCCATCCGGCTGTTCTCCGGTGGGAGCACGTCGACACAGCCCGCAGCCGATGCCGGCGCCCAGCTCACGCCCGAGGAGATGAAGGCGCTGGGCATCGAGGGCGATACCCCCCGCGATACCGTGGCGACCCTGGTGGCGCAGGTGAAGCAATTGCGCACCGAGCTTCAGACCACGCTCTTGGACAACAAGTCTCAGCGCGAAGAGAACCAGCGCCTGCGCCAGCGCGAGAACGCCATCGACCAGCGCATCAATTCGGCGCTGGAGACCGAGCGCTCCAACCTGCGCCGCGACCAGCAGCAGGCAGCCAGCGAGCGCCAGCAGACCGAGGGACTGCTCGCCGACCTGCAGCGGCGCCTGGAAGGCATCGGCGGGCGCGGCGGCGGCCACGCCGATCTACCCGTGGGCCTGGGGCTGCGTAACGGCGACGAGGCAGGCATGGAAGGCGGCGTGCGCTGGGTCGAGCCGGACGACGCGAAGCCCACTGATGGGCGTAACGGCAGTCGTGGCACGGGTGGCGGCATGAGCTTTCCGACGAGCTTCGGCCCCGCGCAGAGCACGCTGGAAACCACGGCACAAACCGTGGCGAACGCGGGCGCCCGCGCCGCAGGCGTCAAGAGCGCCAAGCCGGTCTATACGGTGCCGACCAACTCGACGCTGATGGGATCGGTGGCAATGACGGCGCTGATCGGCCGCGTGCCGATCGACGGTACGGTCAACGATCCGTATCCGTTCAAAGTCCTGGTCGGTCCCGACAACCTCACGGCAAACGGAATTGACATTCCCGACGTGGCGGGCGCCGTGTTTTCCGGCACGGCCTCGGGTGACTGGACGCTCTCTTGCGTGCGCGGCCAGGTGCGCAGCATCACCTTTGTGTTCCATGACGGGACCATTCGGACGATTCCCGAAGACCGCGAGGGCAACCAGCAGAACAACCAGCAGCGCGACGGCCTGGGCTGGATCAGCGACCCCTATGGCATTCCCTGCGTCAGCGGAGAGCGGCGCAGCAACGCCCAGCAGTACCTCGGCTCACAGGCGCTGATCACCGCGGCGGGTGCCGGCGTCGCCTCGCTCATCGACAGCGACAGCGGTCAGATGTCCTACGTGGGCGCCGATGGCTCCATCGGAAGCGTCGGCATCTCGGGCAACGAAGCCGTGGGCCGCATCCTGGCCGGCGGCGTTCGGGACATGGCCGATTGGGTGAACAAGTTGTACGGCCAGGCCTTCGCCGCCGTCTATGTCCAACCCGGCGCAAAGGTCGCCGTCCACCTCGAAAAGCCGCTCGCCATCGATTTCGATCCCGAAGGTCGCAAGGTCGATCACCGTGCAGGAGAAAGCCATGCTCTCGAACTTGAATAAGGGCCTGGCGCTGGCCCTTGCCGTCGCGGTGCTCGGCGGCTGCGCCACCAGCAAGGAAAAGCTGCTGCCCCACGGCGACAGCACGATGATGGACATCTGGCAGCAGAACGCCGGTGACGGCGGCGGTGGCGCCGGCCAGGTGGCACGCAGGCAATTGCTCGACGCGCGCCAGAGCCTGCGCCGGCCGCTGACCGAGATGGATGTACAGGCCGCGCCCGCCGAGCAGATGCGCTACACGCGCACAGCGCGCAACGAGGTCTATCGCCAGTTCCAGCGCCTGCCGAATCCCGACCTGGTGATGTACGTGTACCCGCACCTGGCAGGCACGGACCCGGTGCCCGTGCCGGGCTATACGACGGTTTTTCCCTTGTACCAGCGCGTGCAGTACGCCATGCCCGGCGAGCGCGTGGAGGACTACTGATGCGCTGGAAACTCCCCTGGCCGAAGCTGACTGCATCCGACGCAGACGATGACGAGCAGCCGGACGGCTGGCAGCGCCACGTCGAGGCCCTGCGTCAGGCCGGCATCCCCGAACCCGGCACGGCGGTCCATGGCCACAGGCCGGCGACCGTGGCCGACGAGCAGGCGCTGTACGACGTTGCGCCGTCGTTCGCGGAATTCCTGCCCTGGGTGGAGTTCCTGCCCCAGTCGAAGTCGATGCTGCTGGAAGACGGGCAATCGGTCGCGGCGTTCTACGAGCTGGTGCCGCTGGGCACCGAGGGCCGGGAACCCGGCTGGCTCGCGCATGCCCGCGACGCCTTGGAGAACGCGCTCCAGGACTCGTTCGATGAACTGGACGAGAACCCCTGGGTACTCCAGCTCTACGCCCAGGACGAACCCAGCTTCGACCAGTACATGCAGACCCTGCGCGACTACGTGCAGCCGCGCGCCCGCAATACGGCTTTCACCGAGTTCTACCTTCGCTTCTTCGGACACCACCTGCGCGCGGTAGCGAAGCCCGGCGGGCTGTTCGAGGACACGGTGGTCACACGGCTGCGCTGGCGCGGCCAGACGCGGCGCGTGCGCATGGTCGTCTATCGCCGGGCCACCGGGCAGGCGAACCGCCGCGGCCAGACGCCCGAGCAGATGCTGAACATCGTCTGCGATCGCTTGTGTGGCGGGCTGGCGAACGCCGGCATCCAGGCCCGGCGCATGGCCGCGGCCGACGTCCATGACTGGCTGCTGCGGTGGTTCAACCCGCGTCCCACGCTGCTCGGCCCTGGGATCGAGGACCGCGAACGCTTCTATGCGCTGGCACGCTACCCCGACGAGACAGAAGACGGCGAGATCGAGCTGGCGAGCGGGCGGGATTTCAGCCAGCGGCTTTTCTTCAGCCAGCCACGCTCGGACGCGGATCACGGCACCTGGCACTTCGACGGCATGCCGCATCGTGTGCTGGTCACTGACCGGCTGCGCATGCCGCCCGGCACGGGGCATTTGACTGGCGAAACCCGCAAAGGCGATGCGATCAATACGCTGTTCGATCAGATGCCCGAGGACACGACGATGTGTCTGACCATGGTGGCGACACCCCAGGACATCCTCGAATCGCACCTGAACCACCTGGCGAAGAAGGCAGTCGGCGAAACACTGGCATCGGAGCAGACGCTCAAGGATGTGCAGGAGGCCCGCTCGCTGATCGGCAGCGCGCACAAGCTGTACCGGGGAACACTGGCGTTCTATTTGCGCGGCCGGGATGAAGCCGAACTGGACCGGCGCGGCCTTGATCTGGCGAACGTGATGCTTAACGCCGGTTTGCAGCCCGTGCGCGAGGACGATGAAGTCGCGCCTTTGAACAGTTATCTGCGCTGGCTGCCGTGCTGCTACAACCCGAGCCAGGATCGACGGAACTGGTTCACCCAACTGATGTTCGCCCAGCACGTGGCGAACCTCTCACCGGCCTGGGGCCGCAGCCAGGGCACGGGCCATCCGGGCAATACGTTCTTCAATCGAGGCGGCGGGCCGATCACCTTTGACCCGCTCAACCGCCTGGATCGGCAGATGAACGCGCACCTGTTCCTGTTCGGCCCCACCGGCTCCGGCAAAAGCGCAACGCTCAACAACCTCTTGAACCAGGTCACGGCCATCTACCGGCCGCGCCTCTTCATCGTGGAAGCCGGCAACAGCTTCGGCTTGTTCAGCGATTTCGCCAAGCGCCTGGGCCTGACTGTGAACCGGGTCAAGCTGGCCCCCGGCTCGGGCATCAGCCTGGCGCCGTTCGCCGACGCGCGTCGGCTGATCGAAACGCCGAGCGACGTGCAGACGCTGGATGCCGATGTGCTGGACGAGGACATGCCACCCGATGCATCGGCCATGGAAGCGGACGAGCAGCGCGACGTACTCGGCGAGTTGGAAATCACCGCACGGCTGATGATCACCGGCGGCGAGGATAAAGAAGAGGCCCGGATGACGCGGGCCGATCGCTCGCTCATCCGCCAGTGCATCCTCGACGCCGCCGAGCATTGCGTGGCCGAGAAGCGCACGGTGCTCACGCGCGACGTGCGCAACGCGCTGCGCGAGCGCGGCCAGGACCCAACGCTGCCAGAGATGCGGCGCGTGCGGCTGCTGGAGATGGCAGATGCCATGGACATGTTCTGTCAAGGCACGGACGGCGAAATGTTCGACCGCGACGGTTCGCCGTGGCCCGAAGCCGACATCACCCTGGTCGATCTGGCGACCTATGCCCGCGAGGGCTACAACGCGCAGCTCTCCATTGCCTACATCAGCCTGATCAGCACGGTGAACAACATTGCCGAGCGCGATCAGTACCTGGGCCGCCCGATCATCAACGTCACCGACGAAGGACACATCATCACCAAGAACCCGCTGCTCGCCCCCTACGTGGTGAAGATCACCAAGATGTGGCGCAAGCTGGGGGCCTGGTTCTGGCTCGCCACACAAAACATCGACGACTTGCCGCGCGCTGCAGAGCCCATGCTCAACATGATCGAGTGGTGGATCTGCCTGTCGATGCCGCCCGATGAGGTGGAGAAGATCGCGCGGTTCCGCGAACTCTCGCCTGCGCAGAAGGCGCTGATGCTTTCCGCGCGCAAGGAAGCAGGGAAGTTCACCGAGGGCGTCATCCTCTCCAAGAGCCTTGAAGTGCTGTTTCGGGCCGTGCCACCGAGCCTCTATCTCGCGCTCGCGCAGACCGAACCCGAGGAAAAAGCCGAGCGTTACCAGCTCATGCAGCAACACGGCATCAGTGAACTCGACGCGGCCTTCAAGGTGGCCGAGAAGATCGACCAGGCGCGTGGCATCGAGTCGCCAGCCTTGGGCCTGCCGCAATAGCAGCCGGAGAATGCCGTGAAACCGAAACGTCCTTCCATTCCTATGCCGGTACAGGCGCTCCGCCATCGGCGCTGGCCCTGGTTCGTGGCGATTGGACTGATCACACTGCTGTTGATCTGGCTCGTGTCCCGCGCACCCAGTGAACCCGCGTTGCAGGCTCCCGCGCAGGTCAGCACCGCGCAGGTGGCCGGGCCTCCCTGGCAGATGGGCAACGCGCAGGGCCGTTTCACGCTGACGCTCTATGCCGACCTCGAATGTCCGTTCTGCCGAGCGTACTTCCCGCAGCTCAAGCGCTGGGTGGGTGCCAACGCGGACGTAGCTCTGCAATGGCACCACCAGCCGCTGGCCGCGCACGAACCGGCCGCCTCCGCCGAGGCACGCCTGGCCGAGTGCGCCGCCGAAAGTGGCGGGCATGCTGCGTTCTGGCAGGCCATTGAATGGATCTATGCGCACACACGTAGCGACGGCTTGGGCTTGCCCGAGGGTCTGCGCTATCCCGGCCTCAACCCAGCCGTCGAGCAGTGTTTGGCCAGCGAGCGACCGGATAGGGTGATTCGCGCTCAGGCCGAGGAAGCCACCAAGGGCGGCGTGACCGCGACGCCTTCGATTCGTCTGCAGGATCGCCAAACCGATCAGGCAGTCGTGTTGCAGGGGCCGATCGAAGGCGATGCACTGCTGTCGGCCATGGACATGCTGGTGGCTGAGGATGCCGCCGCTCCACCGACCACCGAAATGCCTGCCGACGTTGTCGGCGACATGCCCAGGTAGCCTGCGGTCTTTGAGGCTACGGCGCAGCACGCTGCGCTGACCGTCACCCGTTCGCCTCGCATCCTGGGCGCGAACGATCACCGCAGCAGCGGTGATGGATGCACCTTGTTCCGTTGTTCCATTCCCTGGAGGGCCTGCCCTCCAGGGGCATGTGCGCTCTCCGATTTCCCTGCCTGGAGGTTCGCCATGTCTGTCGTCATCAATGACTCCTGCCTGGAGTCGCTTTCCGATATTTCTATTCAGAACGAGGACTGGATCGTTCAGCAAGCCATCGTGTTGCTGGAGCGGCGGGTTTTCAAAGCAGGGCCACGTCTTGAGCGGCCCGCAGCGGTCAGGGACTACCTTCGTTTGAAGCTGGTCGCCGAGCCCAACGAAATATTCGTCGTCGTGTTCATGAACAGCATGCACGCCGTGCTGGCCGTGGAGCCGATGTTCCATGGAACGATCAATGCGACCTCGGTTTATCCACGTGTCGTGCTGCAGCGAGCGTTGCAACTGAACGCCGCTGCGGTCATCTTCGCGCATCAGCACCCCTCGGGCACCACCGAGCCATCCAATGCGGATCGGTTGCTGACCGAGCAGTTGAAGACGGCCTTGGCGCTTATCGACGTGCGGGTACTCGACCATTTCGTGATTGGTCAAGGCGCACCGTACTCGTTCGCCGAGTCTGGTCTTTTGTAATCACAGCGGAGGCTTCGGCCTCCGCTTTTTCCATGCGACAGCACCGAAAAGGTATGCGGGGTGCCCGCGATGCGCATTGTTTGTTGGGGCGGCAGCGGGTTCGCGTTCGACTATGGCTCTGATCAACTTCCAGGGCACGCGACATGCCAGCATCTTTATTCCGCTTCGCATCCGGCTGGCGAACCCTTGGCCTGGCCGTTGCACTGCCGGCATCCTTGGCCGTTTTCAGCCCAGCCACCTTCGCCGCCGATGTGGTGGTCGTCACCGACAGCCGCCACCCGGTCAAGACTATGGGTGGAGAGCGGCTGATCGAGCTGGATGAAGGCCAGCGCATCGAAGCCGAGCTTTCCGCACAGCTGCCCGCCGATCCCGAGCAGGCCACGGCCATCGTCAAGCGCCGCCTGAACAACGGCGGTGCCGGCCTCCAGCGCCGCATCGCTTCCGCATACCAGGGCGTCGCCGACGCCTGGAGCCTGGGCGTCACCAGCATTCCGGCAGTCGTGGTGGATCAGCGTTACGTGGTCTATGGCGAGCCGGACGTGGCCCGTGCCGTCGCGCGCGTTGCGCAACACCGGAGGCCGCAGCCATGACCCGCCCCTTCGAGCGGATGCGCCTCCTGCGTGCTGGCGTGGCCTCAGTGCTGCTGCTCAGCGCCACGGGCAGCTACGCCCTCAACACCGCAACCATCGTTGGCTCAGTGGCATCGCCAGACTGCCTCGAATACCGCGTCGTCGGCATCTGCTACTGGCTCTACTGCACCTGGACGGGCTGCACGGTGCGCACGTCCATCAAAGTTCGCCACTACATCCCGGATGCGGTCGTCTCCAGCTACAGCAACACCGGCGAGAACCCCTGGGTCGAAGTTCGTCCGATGAGCACGCCCAACCCTTCGGCCCAGGCCGGCGGAGACGGCACCACCAACGAAGACCACGAGAACAATCTCGCCAAGTTCAAGAACGCGGACGTCATCGGCCACCCCGGCGTCGAGGTGTTCAACCAGTTCGTCTCATCGTCGGGCTACTTCTGCGAGGGTGCGGGTACGGCGTTCATGCCATACCTGCTCAGCACCCTGGACACGCTGGCCTGGCGCTACAACGTGCCCGAGATGGCCTACCCGGAGGCGCTGATTCCGGGCAGGCGCGAGGTCGGCGCGCGCACCACGCTGAACCTGTGGGGCAACGTGTATCCGCGCGGCGGCTTCCTGCACCAGGCCGACGACCACAAGGCTGGCGCCGTGGTGGCCCAGCGCGCCGGCGATGTCGTCACGCGCCGCGGGCAGATCCACGTCTACCAGCCGCTGCTCGCGAACTCGCGGCCCGGCTACTGGCCTGCCGGCGCGCTGATGGAAGGCGATGCCTCGACCGGCAAGTGGCAGGAACTCACGCCCGTCCTGTCCTCGTCCTGCACGGTCTTCCCGCGCAGCGGCTTCCTGACCCAGGCCCAGCAAGGCGACTACGCCTGGGCGCTGTGGCGGCCTTATTCGTGCTGCGAACGCCGGGGCCAGGTGTTCCTCGGCAGCGTCGATTTCCAATGAGGGTACGGCGATGAAGCGTCCTGAACTGATGAACCTCTCCACCAAGGCATGCCGCCTGCTGCGCCCCACAGTGCTGGCCGGCGCGCTCGCCCTGGGCTGCGGCCTCGCGTGGGCGCAGGCTGGCTTCCAGACCAGCGGCCCCGTCATCGGCGATGAAGTCATGTACTCGATCGGCGGCGGCAGCGCGGTATCCATGGGCCGCGCCGCCGGCATGCGCTCGATCGGGGTCGGCGTGGGCTGGAACAGCAATCTCATCTGCGGCGACATGAGCATCCAGACCACGCTGCGCAACCAGCTCAACGGCATCACGAACGGCTTCCAGCAGATCATGAGCAACGTGATCCAGAGCGCCACGAGCGCCGTGGCATCCCTGCCTGCGCTGATCATCCAGCGCGCCGATCCCGGTCTGTACAACCTGCTGACCAACGGCGTGCTGCAGGCGCGGCTGGATTTCGACCGCTCGAAGCTGACGTGCCGCGCCATGGCCGAGAGGATGGCCGACACGGCGGGCGGCCAGTTGGGCTGGAGTCAGATGGCCGAAGGCATGGCGTTGCGCGATGCGGTGTCGAGCACGGATGCCGTGTCGGCGATCGAGCAGGCCGAAACGCGCCGTGGCAACGATGGCGTGCCCTGGGTCGGCGGCAGCAATGCCGGTGGCGCGGGCCAGCCCGCCGTCCGGGTGGTCGGCGACGTGACCCGCGCGGGTTACAACCTCGTCAACGGCCGCGGCGTGACTGACACGTCCTCCATCGCGCCCACCAGTTGCGCAAGCCTGTCCTGCCAGACCTGGACGTCGCCGCAGCAGGCCACCGAATGGGCGACACGGGTGCTTGGGGAACAGGTGCAGCGCACCTGCGATGCCTGCACCAAGACCGAGACGGTGCCCGGCGTCGGACTGACGCCGCTGATCCAGGAGGAGTACGAGGAGAAACTGGAAGCCCTGCAGGAACTGGTCTCGGGGACGCGCAACACGACGTTCGAGCACTTGCGTGCGGCCGGCAGCACCTCGCTGCCCATTACGCGGGGCGTGATCGAGGCGCTGCGTGACGAGCCGGACAAGGAGCTGCTGGCGCGGCGCCTGGCATCGGAGGTCGCGCTGTCGTCGGTGTTGGAGAAAGCGTTGCTGCTCCAGCGCACGCTGCTGACCGGCAAGAAGGAACCCAACGTGGCGGCGAACCAGCTGGCGGTCGCGGCGGTGAACCACGAAAGCGACACGCTCGACCAGGAGATCCGCAACCTTAAGACCGAACTGGAACTGCGCCGCGAGCTGGCCAACAACTCGCCGATGGCCATCATCCAGCGCCACGGCACGCGCGCGGCCGGCTCGCGCGGCATCTACGAAGGCGACCCGGTGCCCGACCGCCTCGACCAGTTGCAGAAGGGCAACCCAGGGAGCCGGCCATGAGCACGACCTCGTGGCGCCCGCGCTGGCTGTTCAGCCGGCGCGTGGGGCAGGCACTGCTGTGGGCGGTGATGCTCGTCGCCGCGGCCGTGGGCGCCAACATCGTCGGTATCTACCTCGTCGGCAGCGTTGCTGGATGGGAGCAGTGGCTGGTGGCTGCCGCGGGCTACTTCCTGGTGTGGCGGTTGTGCCTGTATGGGGCGACGGCCTATGGCTGGGTCTGGATGCGCCGCCGGCTGCTGGCACGCGAGGAACAAAACGGGACAGATGGGCAGGCACGGCGCCGCCTGGTGCGCAGCGAGATCGCCGGCGTCTTCGCCATCGTGGTGCTGGAAGCCAGCCTGCTGATGCAGGGCTGAAGGGAGATTCGGGCCATGACGCTTTTCACGACCGACTACCTGGAGTACTACCTGACCCTCGTGTCCTGGATCGTCCATAACGGCATCTGGGCGGTGCTGGTCTCCAGCGGTGTCTTCGCGCTGCCGTTCGTTGCGATCATCGTGCAGGAATGGTTGAAGGCCCGCTCGGAGGGAGCCGACGAAGGCAACAAGGGTGTGCTCTCGGCTGCGCGCATCGAGAACCGGGTGTTCGTCGCCATCGTGGTGGTGATGTTTGCGGGCATCCCGTTCATCGACGTGGATCTCAACACCATCCAGTACGACAGCTCGCGCTCGGCCCAGTGCCAGGTCAGCGTGCCGCAGCCCACGGATACCGGCTGGTCGCAGTCCTTCAGCACCATCAACAACCAGAGTGCCAAGGTGCCGGTCTGGTGGGGTTTCATGCACGCGCTCTCGCGCGCCGTCACGGGGGCCTCGGTGGCCGCAATCCCGTGCGGCACCGATCTGCGGCAGATGCGCATGGAGATCGACGCCACGCGCATCGACGATCCGGTGCTGGCTCAGGAGGTGGCGGATTTCTCGCGCGACTGCTACGGGCCGGCGCGCGCCAAGCTGTTCATGCAGCGCCCGAACCTCGATGAGACGCAGATGCACGACGTGACCTGGATCGGTTCGCACTTCTTCACGGACACGAGCGGCTACTACGACACCTACCGCTCCAGCACGCCGCGCGACGACTGGCCCTACGACAGCACCCGCGATGCGGGGCTTGCGCAAGTGGCCAGCGGTGGCGGCTACCCGAACTGCAGGCAGTGGTGGGCCGACGGCAGCAACGGCCTGCGTGCGCGGCTGCTGGGGCAGGTGGACCCGAGCCTGTTGAATCGCCTGGCGGGCTGGGCCGGATTCCTGAGCCGTGCCGAGGTGGACGATTCCGTGATCCGCGCGATTGCCTCGCCACGGCAGCAGAAGCTCAACCAGGGTTCGGTCTATACCGACTACGGCGGCCAGATCGACAAGACCTTGCCGAACATCGTGACGCGCGCGGCTGGCGACGTCGGGATGGCCGTGGGGGCGGTCGCCGCGTTCCCGGCGATGGACGTGGTGCGCCAGGCGCTGCCCATGGTGCTCGCGCTGCTCAAGATGGCGCTCGTGATCTGCATCCCGCTGGTGCTGGTCGTGGGCACCTATGACCTGAAGACGGTCGTCACCGTGAGCGTCGTGCAGTTCGCGCTGTTCTTCGTGGATTTCTGGTTCCAGCTCGCACGCTGGGTCGATTCAACGATCTTGGATGCGCTCTATGGCTGGGGGTTCGGCTGGAACCGGCCGCACACCAACTTCGACCCGTTGGTGGGGCTGAACAATGCCTTCGGCGACATGCTTCTGATGTTCGTCATGGGCACGATGTTCATCGTGCTGCCCACGTTCTGGATCATGGCCTTGGCTTGGGCGGGTGTTCGCGCCGGGAATGTCCTGCAAGGCCTCGCCGGGGCAACGGGGGACGCCAAGGCTGCCGGAGGCAAGGGCGGAGGCATTGCGATCAATGCCATCTCAAAAAAGTGAGCAGCGCTACTCGTCGTCCTCGATGTGCGGATCGATTCGGAAACCATCGTAGGTGTACAGACCGAATCCAGCAGGCCCGTTGCGCCATTCCGGCTCGGTCGGGTCGTCGTCCAGGCCCGCATTGCGCGCCACCCATGCAGCCACCACCGCGGCCACCAGCAGCAGCGCCAGCCAAGACGCGGTGTACAGCAGCACACCAAGTGCGACCAGCTTGACCACCCACAATCCCATAGCGGCACCAACGACCGGCACCCCCTTGGAGGCGAGCCAGTTCGACAACCGTCGCTCGCCACGCACATAAGTGCGCCATCCACGACCGACGGTGCGGCCGAGGCGCTCCGAGGTGCTGATTCGGGTCGTCGTGTTCATGGTCGTCTCCTGCTACGTGAGGAATGCCTACTCCAGTTTGCTCCAATCCTGCCTGCTTACCTGTACCAATGCGTTCCAGTCGTCTGGCGGATTTCCCCGCCCGAGCATCTTCTCGAACACTGCGTATGGATCTGACTTGCTGCCCGATGACCGCAAGGTCTGCTCGTCGTTGACCCAGGCATATACGATGACCTTCGCCTTCGAGTCGTACCGGAAGAACAGCCGGTACCGTCTTCCAAGTTTGGCCCGCCGCCAATGGCGATAAGCCGGCCCCATGGTGTTGCCCTGACGATATTCGTCGCGGGCTGGATCGCCCGGCACCACATCTTGCATCAACTGGACCAAGGCCCGGAAGAACTTGACGTTGGCGTTGGACCCGAAGCGCTCCGGGTCGCTCTCTTGCGCACGCAGCACAGCTGCGCGCAGTTTCATCATCTGCTCGATCAAGTTGTCGTGGAACAGCAGCGTCCAGCCATGCTGTTGCATCAAATTTCCACGTCCTCATCGAAATCGTCGGCCAGGCTCACCTTGTGGCCCGCATGCTCTAGCATCGTGCGAGCCAGATCCTTCGGCAACCCGCGAATGTTCCGGCCAGCCTCAATATCGCGGGCCAGAAGGGTCAGGAACGCGGCAATGGCGGGGTCTTCGTGCTCGGCATCAGCACGGGTCACGACGACTTCACTGCCACGCAGCTCGAACGCGAGCTTGCTGCCGGTATCGGCGCCAAGCGCCTGCCGGATTGACTTGGGTAGCGTGATCTGGCCTTTGGAGGTCAGCGTGGCAACTTCATGAATGGCAGGCATGGCGGTTCTCCTGGAGGCAATGCCTGCATTGTAAGGAAACTTCCTTACATCGTCAATGCGGTGGGGCCTCATGGCGTCCTCCCGAGTCCAAGAATCGGCCCATCGTAGGCTGGGAACAGCCCGCCTTCCCGCATCAATCCGGCCCCGCTGCAACCCGCATTGGTGGTGGACGATCAACGCCTGGCGCCCTATACCCAAAGGCTGTTAAGGGCCAAAAGGCCGAAAGGGGAAGGGAATGGAGTGCAAGGGGAAAGGCCCTACCTCGAAAAAGCAAAAAGGCCTCCCGGTCGGCCCGCCATCAGGACACCCTCATGCTCTCCCTGTTCCAGCGAAAACGGGCCTCGGTCGCTGCCGCTCCGTCGCCAACGCCAGCCACTGATCTTCCGAAAGGGCTGCTGCGGCCCGAGTCGGCCGCATCCCTACTGGCGATACCGCGCCGGCAAAAGCTGCTGGAACACATCTGGCAGCGCACATCGCTGTCGCGCAAGCAGTTCGCCATCCTCTATCGCGCTCCGCTGGAGTGCTACGCCGAGTTGGTCCAGCAGTTCCCTGCATCGGAGGCCCATCACCATGCGTACCCCGGCGGCATGCTCGACCATGGCCTGGAGATCGTCGCCTACAGCCTGAAGCTACGGCAGTCCCATCTGCTACCTATCGGCGCCAACCCCGAAGACCAAGCGGCGCAGTCCGAGGCCTGGACCGCCGCCGTCGCCTACGCTGCGCTGCTGCATGACATCGGCAAGATCGCCGTCGATCTGCATGTCGAACTGGCCGACGGCAGCACTTGGCACCCTTGGCACGGCCCGTTGCAGCAGCCGTACCGCTTCCGCTACCGCGATGATCGCGAGTACCGCCTGCACAGCGCCGCGACGGGATTGCTCCACCACCAACTGCTCGATCGCCAAATCCTGGACTGGCTCAGCGGCTACCCCGCGCTCTGGGGACCGCTGCTTTATGTTCTTGCCGGCCAATACGAACACGCTGGGGTGCTTGGCGAACTCGTCGTGCAGGCCGATCGCGCTTCGGTCGCCCTGGAACTGGGCGGCGATCCTGCCCGCGCCATGGTCGCGCCCAAGCACGCACTGCAACGCAAGCTGCTGGACGGGTTGCGTTACCTGCTCAAGGAGGAGCTGAAGCTGAACCAACCCGAGGCCTCCGATGGCTGGCTCACCGAAGACGGCTTGTGGCTGGTGAGCAAGACGGTCTCGGACAAGCTGCGCGCACACCTGCTGTCCCAGGGCATCGACGGCATCCCTGCGAACAACACCGCCGTGTTCAACGTGCTGCAGGATCACGGCATGTTGAAGCCCACGCCGGACGGGAAGGCAGTCTGGCGCGCGACCGTGATCAGCACGACGGGCTGGTCCCATTCATTCACCTTGTTGCGACTGGCGCCGGCGCTGATCTGGGAATCCGGCGAGCGGCCAGCACCTTTTGCCGGTACGGTGGCGATCGACGCGACGCTCGCAGAAAACGACGCCAGTGCGCCAGCTACCCCGCCTGCGGTCGTGATGAAGCCCGCCCAGGAAGACCAGGGGCCCCGACCTTGGGAAGGCGGCAGCGCCGCTGCCTTGGCTCCGCCGCCCACGGCCCACCAGGCCTTGCCCGACGCGCTGGAGGACATGCTCACGATGGTTGGCATGGGTGATTCGAGCGGCACCCAGCAAGATGCGGAAGTCGTTTCGAGCATGACGCCTGCCACGCGCCCCGAGGCGTCCATGCCAGCGATGGTCACGGTTTCACCGACGTCTATGCCCACGGCTGCGACATCGCCCTCAACGGCGCGGCCCTCCGGCGAGCACTTCATGACATGGCTGCAACAGGGCATCGCATCACGCCGGCTTATCATCAACGATGCGAAGGCGCTCGTGCATACGGTGAGCGATACCGCTTACCTGGTCAGCCCAGGCGTCTTCCAGCGCTATGCGCAGGAGCACCCACAGGTAGGCGCATTCGCCAAGCAGGAGAACCAGCAAGATTGGCGGTGGGTGCAAAAACGCTTCGAGCGGCTGCAACTGCATCGCAAACAAGCTAGCGGACTGAATATTTGGACTTGCGAAGTCACCGGGCCGCGAAAATCGCGCAAGCTACACGGCTACCTGCTTCTTCAGCCGCAATCGGTATTCGGTGACGTGCCACCAAACAATCCCTACTTGGCCGTGCTTCCGACGTGAATGACCAGACTCATTCAGCATCAGAAGATCCGCCGTCCTTGAGTTCGGCGAACTTCGCAGCCATTGTTGGGTTACCCCGAGTCAACTTCTTGATCGTCACGTCCTGCGCCTTGTCGTTCGCAAGTCGAAGATTCCTGTCGGTGCCAAGCAGGGCCTCCTTCGTCTTCTGTAGGTGGTCGATCGACTTGTCAATTTCATCGATTGCTGTCTGAAATCGCCTGGAGGCGAGGTCGTAGTTTTTCGCGAATGCGGTCTTGAACGTATCCAGCTGGGTCTCGAAGTTCGTGATATCGATGTTTTGCGCCTTCACGAGCGCCAGTTCCAATTTGTACTTGAGCGAATTCATCGCCGCATTTCGCAGCAGCGTGATGATGGGAATGAAAAATTGCGGCCGAACAATGTACATCTTCGGGTGGCGGTGGGACATATCAATGATCCCAGTGTTATATAACTCACTGTCCGGTTCGAGTAGAGAAACTAGCACCGCATACTCACAGCCCTTCTCGGTGCGATCCTTGTCGAGCTCCTTCAGGAAGTCTTCGTTCTTCTTCTTGGTGGCAGTTTCGTCATTCTCGTTCTTCATCTCGAACATGATCGAGACGATCTCGGTGCCAGCTTCATCGGAGTCGCGAAAGATGTAGTCTCCCTTGCTGCCGCTGCGCGCATCGTTGTCCTTCTCGAAATACGCCCTCGGAAATGCGGTGGCGCGAATTCGATTGAACTCGGTCTCGCAATGTTGCTCAAGGGGTCGCCTCAGAAAACGGAAAATAAAGCACGCTAAGCCGGTTGCAGCGGTCGTAGCGGCCTGAACTTGCCCGCGCCGATCTTGGCGCTGCTGCGCCAGAGGTAATCGCCGGTGAGGTTGATGTGCTCCCAACCGAGCGGCGACAGGTACTGCAACAGCGCGTCATCAACGGCATGGCCGTTGCCACGCAGCGCGTGCGCAGCCCGTTCCAGATAGACCGTGTTCCACAACACGACGGCAGCCGTTACCAGATTGAGGCCGCTAGCCCGGTAGGGGTCTCCTCGTTTTCAGTGCAATAAGTGACGGTACGAAAAGCTAGCACTGGCGCGGAGGTGGTGTTGGTAGATCGTTGATTTCATTGACTTTCCTGTTCACTTTCAAATCTGCGATTCGTGGCGTCAAACCGTGGTCGGTTTCATCCATTGGTGCCAGTTATCGATGCATTTGGCCGCGAAGGCAGGATTTGGTCAGCATAGCGGTCAACCGGGAAGCGAAACACACCCCGCAAGTTGATGCTCTCCAGCCTGGTGGGCGCAATCTTCCCGATCAGTTCCGGTGGAATGACCTGGCGGCGGTTCGACCAGCGATCCAGGACCGCCTGCATCTGTGAGGTATTCCACGCCATCACGATGTTGGCCATCAGGCTCAACGCATCGGCCACAGCCTGCATTTCATCGACACGTTTGGCCTGCGCCGGGCTGATCCGGCCGGTATAAATGGCGCGCTTGAGGGCGTTAACAGCCTCGCCCCGATTGAGCACCCGGCGCAACTCGTTCCTGAAAGCGTCCTTGACAAAGTAGTCAGCCAAAAACGCCGTACGCAGCAACCGCCCCAATTGCACGCCAGCCTCATAGATTGGATCGCCCTGGGCGGCAGAACCGAACCGCGCAAGAGCTGCCACCGCACTGGCATGTCCGCTCATGACCGAGGCTGCCAGGTGCACCAGACTATCCCAATGCTTTTCGATCAAAGCGACGTCGACATTGGCTTCGCACACCGCAGCGATTTCTGCGGGCACTTTGGTGCCGCGTGGCACAAAGAGGTGGCGCTGTTTGAGTTCCTTCAACCGCGGGCAAAGATCAAAACCAAGCAAACGGGCATGTGACATGGCAAAGTCGGTGTAGCCATGGGTATCCACAGCAAGCTGGCTGGTCTCCAGCTTTTCTTGGCGGATGACACCTTCAATGGCCACGCCCGCCTGGCGCTCATTGAGCACAAAGGGCTGCGCATGGAAGATGCCCCACCGGTCTTTTACATGGGAGTAGATTCCAATGGAAGGTGTGTTGCGCCGAGGATCAAGCCGGGCTTGCCACACCCGTTTGGTGGTCTCCATGGTCATCATGTCAGAAGATGCCAAATCGGACCGCCCCCAGGTGGCGGCAATCGGGTGTCGCTGCATGAATTCCAGCACAGCCTGGCAGGCCTGGCTCAGACGCCGTTCGTCCCGCGCCCAGCGCATGGCCTGGCGAATGCTGGTGGCAGACAATTGCGGAATCATGCGCGCGCATTCGACCGCAGTCAGACTGGTGCCGTGGGCCATGATGCCGGCATAGACCATCAGCAGCTCGTCGGTAGAGCGCGGCTCACGTCCGAGCATGATCCAGCTAAAGCGCACCTGGGCGTCAACGGCCAGAATCACTTCCGGCAATTGAACCTCACCGATGCGGTGATCCAAAGCCGCGCGCAGCTTGGTCACTTCTGGGTCTTCGTCCTCTGCGGGCAATGGCGACAAATGGAGTTCATCATCCACGCGCAGTACGCCACTGCGGGCTGCAGCGGCCACCGCATCGACACCGGCAGTTACTCTGGCCAGCAAAGGCTTCAAGAAAGTGGCAGCCTTGCTGGGTAACGATAGACGGGCATAGTGTTTCTTGGACTCTGCCTGCCAACGCTCGTCCGTGAAGAACAAGCGCGCACGACCCCGAAAGCTCAGGCTGTGCTCAATCCAGACCGAGCCATTGCGCACCGCGCGGCGCAGGGCAAACAGGGTGGCCACCTCCAACGCCTGAAACGCCCGTTCCCGGTCTGGGCTGGAGATCGAAACCTGCCAGATCATTCCCAGACTTGGTGCCACCACTTCAACTGGCAGCTTTCTGGATCCTTTGAGATATAAAGCTTGCAGCTTGGCAAGGTACTCGATGGCAGGATGCTCGCCGGTGGCCTGCCAGGGCAGCTTTGCAATGGCGACGAGCAACGACCGCACGGGGCGAATTCCATCAATCAATCCCTCGCGGACCAGGGAGGCCCTGCTCGGTGGTTTGCGTTTCTGGGTTTCGGTGATCAAGGCTTCAAGACGGGCACGCAACTCAGCATCTGGCACCGCACCTTGCGCGCTCAAGGCAACAAGTTCGCCGAGCAGCGTTTTGTACATTGCGGCCCAATTGACGGTAGCGGGGACATCGGCGGCAGCCTGACGCCACAGATCGGCGATCCGGCGCTGCACCATAAGGATCAACTGGTCTGTGGTGGTGAACAGGCAATACCGAAGAAAGCATGCGACCTCCACGGTGCGCGCTGGCTCTTTGATCTTGGCTCCGGCTGAGGGCGGCCTGGAGACAAGTCGGCGCGCGTAGCGGCGCAAGATGAGATCGGGGATGTCTGCCAGGTGCTTATGAACGTCCAGCGTGTAAAGCAGGTCGATGCGCTCCAGTACCTCGCTGATTTGGCGGGTTGAGTGTTTCGCCGGTGCAGCCCATAGCCAACTCTGCTGGGTTTGTCCATCTGGGCGCAGCTCTGAAACTGAGGCTCGCCAGCGATCAAGTGTTGCTGGATCAACGCTGGCGGCGATGGCGGTGCCTGTTTCAACTTCAAGCTGGGCAAGTGCCGCCGCAATCAGTGTCCGAATTGCCCGCTCGTGCACGATCACCAGCTTGTTCTTGTACAGCCATTGACGCGCCCGCACGAGTAGCTGATCGCGGTCGGCGCAGCGCGCCACTTCGTCGCGCAGTTCACGTACCAGTGAGCGGCGCTGGTGCTCGCTCATCCACTGGAATCCAAGGACCGTGCAGGCTACTTGTTGGTGATCGAATAGCGTGCGCCCGCGTTCATACATGGCTCTCAGCGAGGCGACTTCTGGTGCTGCAATGCCAAGCTCGTTGCCAAGGTGGCGCCACAAGGCTACTGGAATTACCCGAAAGGCACCGAGCAAACGCCCACTCATGCGCAGGAAACCAATATGGAGCGCCAGACCAAGCTTGTGGGAATCACCTCGGCGTGCATTGATTGCGTCGCGCTCGGCACCATCGAAGGTGAAAAATGCCTTCATCTCGAAGTCGCTGATATCGCGGGGGAGCCCACGCATCCCCAAAAACGTTGTGTGCCAACCCTGCATCGTGAACCTCAAAAGTGGGAGGCCACCATACCCGTTTACAAAGCGAACAGGAAAGTCAATGAAATCAACGGTCTACCCAGACCACCCCCGCGCCAGTGCTAGCTTTGCGTACCGTCACTTATTGCACTGAAAACGAGGAGACCCCCCGGTAGCGCTGCTGCTCGAAACTGCGGTCGCGGATTTCACCCAGGCGGTTGAAAAACACTGCCCTGGCCAGCGCATTGCGCGCCTCGCCCTTGTTCAGGCCGGCATGCACGCGGCGGCGCAGTTCCACGCTTTGCAGCCAGTCCAGGATGAACAGCGTGCGCTCGATGCGGCCCAGCTCGCGGAGCGCCACGGCCAGGCCGTTCTGGCGTGGGTAGCTGCCGAGCTTTCGGAGCATCAGGGAGGCCGTCACCGTGCCCTGCTTGATCGAGGTGGCCAGCCGCAGGATTTCGTCCCAATGGGCGCGGACGTGCTTGATGTTGAGCGTGCCGCCGATCATGGGTTTCAGCGCGTCATAGGCGGCGTCGCCCTTCGGGATGTAGAGCTTGGTGTCGCCCAGGTCGCGGATGCGCGGCGCGAAGCGGAAGCCCAGGAGGTGCATCAGGGCGAAGACGTGATCGGTGAAGCCCGCCGTGTCGGTGTAATGCTCCTCGATCCGCAAGTCGGACTCGTGGTACAGCAGGCCGTCGAGCACGTAGGTCGAATCGCGCACGCCGACGTTCACGACCTTGGTGTGAAATGGCGCGTACTGGTCAGAAATGTGGGTGTAGAACGTCCGCCCTGGGCTGCTCCCGTATTTCGGGTTGATGTGGCCGGTGCTCTCGGCCTTGCTGCCGGTGCGGAAGTTCTGGCCGTCCGACGATGAGGTGGTGCCGTCGCCCCAGTGCTCGGCGAAGGGATGGCGGAACTGTGCGTTGACCAGATCGGCCAGCGCCGCCCCGTAGGTTTCGTCGCGGATGTGCCAGGCTTGCAGCCAAGCCAGCTTGGCGTAGGTCGTGCCGGGGCAAGACTCCGCCATCTTGGTCAGGCCCAGGTTGATCGCGTCGGCGAGGATCGTGGTCAGCAACAGGTTCTTGTCTTTGGCCGGGTCGCCCGATTTCAGATGCGCGAAATGCCGAGTGAAGCCCGTCCATTCGTCCACCTCCAGCAGCAGTTCGGTGATCTTGACGTGCGGCAGGATCATTGCCGTCTGGTCGATCAGCGCTTGGGCGGTGTCGGGTACCGCCGCGTCGAGCGGCGTGATCTTCAAGCCTGACTCGGTGATGATGGCGTCCGGCAGCTCGTTGGCCGTCGCCATACGGTTGACGGTGGCAAGCTGTGTTTCCAGCAGCGTCAGCCGGTCGTTCAGGTACCGGTTGCAGTCGGTGGCCACGGCCAGCGGCAATTCGCTGGCCTGCTTGAGGCTGGCGAATTTCGCGGGCGGCACCAGGTAGTCCTCGAAGTCCTTGAACTGGCGCGACCCCTGCACCCAGATGTCGCCGGAACGCAACGCGTTCTTCATCTCCGACAGCGCGCACAGTTCGTAGTAGCGCCGGTCGATGCCGGTGTCGGTCATGACCAGCTTCTGCCAGCGCGGCTTGATGAACTCGGTCGGCGCGTCGGCGGGCACCTTGCGGGCGTTGTCGCTGTTCATGCCGCGCAGCACCTCGATGGCGTCGAGCACGTCCTTCGCGGCGGGAGCGGCCCGCAGCTTGAGCACGGCAAGGAATTCCGGCGCGTAGCGGCGCAGCGTGGCGTAGCTTTCGCCGATGCGGTGCAGGAAATCGAAGTCCTCGGGCTGCGCAAGCTTCTGCGCTTCGGTGACGCTCTCGGCGAAGGCATCCCAGGACATGACGGCCTCGATGGCGGCGAACGGATCGCGGCCCGCCTGCTTGGCCTCGATCAGCGCCTGGCCGATGCGGCCGAACAACCGCACCTTGGCGTTGATCGCCTTGCCGGACGCCTGGAATTGCTGCTGATGCTTGTTCTTGGCGGCGTTGAACAGCTTGCCCAGGATGCGGTCGTGCAGGTCGATGATTTCGTCGGTGACGGTGGCCATGCCCTCGATGGCAAGCGCCACCAGGGTGGCATAGCGTCGCTGCGCCTCGAACTTGGCCAGGTCGGCGGGCGTCATCTGGCCACCCTCACGGGCGATCTTGAGCAGGCGGTTCTGGTGCACCGACCGCTCGATGCCAGAAGGCAGGTCGAGCGCCTGCCACGCTTTGAGGCGTTCGATGTGTTCCAGCATGTGCCGCGAATTCGGTTTGACGGGCGATTGGCGCAGCCAGGCCAGCCAGGTCGTTTTGCCGTTGTCCCGACGCTTGAGCAGATCGTCGAGGCGGCGGCGATGCGCGTCCGACAGCGGTTCGGCCAAGGCATCGTAGATGCGCCGGTTGGCGCGGGTGATTGCTTCGGCGCTCGCCCGCTCGACGGCGTTGAGGGCAGGCAGAATGACCGACTGCTGCCGCAGGTGCTCGATCAAGGTGCTGGCCAGCACGATGCCCTTGTCGGTCTGCAAGGCCATCTCGGTCAGCAACTGGACGGCCTGCCGGTAGTGGCCCATGGTAAAGGGCTGGAAGCCGAACACCGTTTGCAGTTCGACCAGGTGCTCGCGCCGGGTCTGCTCCCGCTGCCCGTATTCGTCCCAGCTTTCGACGCTGACCTTGAGCTGGTCGGCGACCAGTTTCAACAAGGGCGGAAACGGCGGCTCATCGACGCCCAGGATGACACCAGGAAAGCGCAGGTAACAGAGCTGCACGGCGAAGCCCAGCCGGTTGGCCGGGCCGCGCCGCTGCCGGATGATGGAGAGGTCGGTTTCGCTGAACGTGTAGTGACGGATCAACTCATCCTTGGTGTCCGGCAACGCCAGCAGGCTTTCGCGCTCGGCGGCGGACAGGATTGAACGACGTGGCATATTTACTGATCCGTTCTCAAGTATTGATACAGGGTTTCGCGACTGATTCCGAATTCACGAGCCAGCTTGGTCTTTTGCTCGCCAGCCTCGACACGTTGGCGCAGTTCGGCAATACGCTCAGACGACAGGGATTTCTTCCTGCCACGGTAGGCCCCGCGCTGCTTGGCGAGCGCGATGCCCTCGCGCTGCCGCTCGCGGATCAAGGCGCGTTCGAACTCGGCGAACGCGCCCATTACCGACAGCATCAGGTTCGCCATCGGCGAGTCCTCGCCGGTGAAGGTCAAATGCTCCTTAAGGAACTCGATGCGTACGCCGCGCTGGGTGAGGCCCTGCACCAGGCGGCGCAGGTCGTCGAGGTTGCGCGCCAGACGATCCATGCTGTGCACCACGACCGTGTCGCCTTCGCGCACGAAGGCGAGCAGCCGTTCCAGTTCGGGCCGCCGTGTGTCCTTGCCCGACGCCTTGTCGGTGAACACTTTATCCACCTGGATCTGTTCGAGCTGCCGTTCTGGGTTCTGGTCGAAGCTGCTGACGCGGACGTAACCGATGCGCTGACCGTGCAAGGTATCCTCCTGAGGGAAATGTGTCAGGAAGAAATCTATGACCCTTGACGGCGCATGTCAATCAATTCGGAAGGCAACTCTATTCTGACGATTTAGCGCCGGATGGTCTGACGCCAAGTTAGGGTATGCCTCAATCTGACGGTAGCGAGTCGCAGGCGTTCGGATCGGCATCGGTTTCGTTCCCTGTCTTGGCACGCGCTTCGAAGCGTTGATAACACTCCAACCCGCAGAAGTGCTCGACGTATTCCGCGCCTTCCGGGGTGAAGGCGGCATCGAGCGGGATTTCCTTGCAGCACACGCAGCAACTGGTGGTGGTCGAGTCTGTCGTTTTCAGAAGACGGCTGCACTGAACGTCAGAAGCCGACTGCACTATAGCAGCGGAGGGGTTGGATCCATCAGGCAACGACGGGCTGCTGCCGGCCATCAGCGGACGCAGGGAGGACTTTCCGCAACCGGCCGTTCGATGCGGCACCGATGGCCTTCGCGCAGGGGTAGTGAATCCGCCAGGATTGACTTGCGCTGCCCTACCTCTCACTAGTGAGGGGCGGCAGCGCATCAAGCGGTGAGCGCACTCCGGCACCGCCAACTTTCAGCACATGCGTGTAAATCATCGTCGTAGAGACGTCGGAATGGCCGAGCAGATCCTGCACGGTTCGAATGTCGTAACCGCTGCGGAGCAAGGCCGTCGCGAACGAGTGGCGGAGGGTGTGCGGTGTGGCGGGCTTCGTGATGCCTGCTTGTTCTACGGCACGTTTGAAGGCGCGCTGAAAGGTCTGGTCATACATGTGATGGCGACGCACGACACCGCTCCGTGGATCGGTCGAATGCGTGTGCTGCGCAAAAACCCAGAACCACGGCCAGGAATGCCCGGCGCGCGGATACTTCCGCTCAAGGGCGTCGGGAAGCGCAACGCCGCTGCGGCCCTCGGCCTGGTCCTTCAGCCACCATGCCCGTGCACGCGACAGCTGCTCGCGCAGGCTGGGTGCCAAGCTCTCGGGTAACATCAAGGCCCGATCCTTGGAGCCCTTGCCCTCCCGCACGATGATCGTGCCGTGATCGAAATCCAGATCCTTGACCCGCAGTTGCAAACCCTCACTGATCCGCATGCCCGTTCCATACAGAAGCTGGGCGAACAAACGATGCTCGCCTTCCAGAAAACCGAGGATGCGAACCACTTCATCCGGGGTCAGCACCACCGGCAAGCGCCGCGACGGCCGAGGTCTTCCGATCTCCTGAAGCCAGGGCAGATCCGTGCACAGCACCTTGCCGTAGAAGAACAGCAAGGCCGCCAATGCCTGACGATGCGTGGAGACCGAAACCTTGCGCTCGTTCGCCAGCCAGGACAGAAATGCCTCGACTTCGCTGCTGCCCAAGGTTGCCGGGTGACGCACACCGTGGAAACGGATGAAGGCACGAACCCAGTGGACATAAGCCTGTTCGGTTCGTAAACTGTAATGCAAGTAGCGTATGCGCTCACGCAACTGGTCCAGAACCTTGACCGAACGCAGCGGTGGTAACGGCGCAGTGGCGGTTTTCATGGCTTGTTATGACTGTTTTTTTGTACAGTCTATGCCTCGGGCATCCAAGCAGCAAGCGCGTTACGCCGTGGGTCGATGTTTGATGTTATGGAGCAGCAACGATGTTACGCAGCAGGGCAGTCGCCCTAAAACAAAGTTAGATGCACTAAGCACATAATTGCTCACAGCCAAACTATCAGGTCAAGTCTGCTTTTATTATTTTTAAGCGTGCATAATAAGCCCTACACAAATTGGGAGATATATCATGAAAGGCTGGCTTTTTCTTGTTATCGCAATAGTTGGCGAAGTAATCGCAACATCCGCATTAAAATCTAGCGAGGGCTTTACTAAGCTTGCCCCTTCCGCCGTTGTCATAATCGGTTATGGCATCGCATTTTATTTTCTTTCTCTGGTTCTGAAATCCATCCCTGTCGGTGTTGCTTATGCAGTCTGGTCGGGACTCGGCGTCGTCATAATTACAGCCATTGCCTGGTTGCTTCATGGGCAAAAGCTTGATGCGTGGGGCTTTGTAGGTATGGGGCTCATAATTGCTGCCTTTTTGCTCGCCCGATCCCCATCGTGGAAGTCGCTGCGGAGGCCGACGCCATGGTGACGGTGTTCGGCATTCTGAATCTCACCGAGGACTCCTTCTTCGATGAGAGCCGGCGGCTAGACCCCGCCGGCGCTGTCACCGCGGCGATCGAAATGCTGCGAGTCGGATCAGACGTCGTGGATGTCGGACCGGCCGCCAGCCATCCGGACGCGAGGCCTGTATCGCCGGCCGATGAGATCAGACGTATTGCGCCGCTCTTAGACGCCCTGTCCGATCAGATGCACCGTGTTTCAATCGACAGCTTCCAACCGGAAACCCAGCGCTATGCGCTCAAGCGCGGCGTGGGCTACCTGAACGATATCCAAGGATTTCCTGACCCTGCGCTCTATCCCGATATTGCTGAGGCGGACTGCAGGCTGGTGGTTATGCACTCAGCGCAGCGGGATGGCATCGCCACCCGCACCGGTCACCTTCGACCCGAAGACGCGCTCGACGAGATTGTGCGGTTCTTCGAGGCGCGGGTTTCCGCCTTGCGACGGAGCGGGGTCGCTGCCGACCGGCTCATCCTCGATCCGGGGATGGGATTTTTCTTGAGCCCCGCACCGGAAACATCGCTGCACGTGCTGTCGAACCTTCAAAAGCTGAAGTCGGCGTTGGGGCTTCCGCTATTGGTCTCGGTGTCGCGGAAATCCTTCTTGGGCGCCACCGTTGGCCTTCCTGTAAAGGATCTGGGTCCAGCGAGCCTTGCGGCGGAACTTCACGCGATCGGCAATGGCGCTGACTACGTCCGCACCCACGCGCCTGGAGATCTGCGAAGCGCAATCACCTTCTCGGAAACCCTCGCGAAATTTCGCAGTCGCGACGCCAGAGACCGAGGGTTAGATCATGCCTAGCATTCACCTTCCGGCCGCCCGCTAGCGGACCCTGGTCAGGTTCCGCGAAGGTGGGCGCAGACATGCTGGGCTCGTCAGGATCAAACTGCACTATGAGGCGGCGGTTCATACCGCGCCAGGGGAGCGAATGGACAGCGAGGAGCCTCCGAACGTTCGGGTCGCCTGCTCGGGTGATATCGACGAGGTTGTGCGGCTGATGCACGACGCTGCGGCGTGGATGTCCGCCAAGGGAACGCCCGCCTGGGACGTCGCGCGGATCGACCGGACATTCGCGGAGACCTTCGTCCTGAGATCCGAGCTCCTAGTCGCGAGGGCTCTGTTGCAAAAATCGTGAAGCTTGAGCATGCTTGGCGGAGATTGGACGGACGGAACGATGACGGATTTCAAGTGGCGCCATTTCCAGGGTGATGTGATCCTGTGGGCGGTGCGCTGGTATTGTCGCTATCCGATCAGCTATCGCGACCTTGAGGAAATGCTGGCGGAACGCGGCATTTCGGTCGACCATACGACGATCTATCGCTGGGTCCAGCGCTACGCCCCGGAGATGGAGAAGCGGCTGCGCTGGTTCTGGCGGCGTGGCTTTGATCCGAGCTGGCGCCTGGATGAAACCTACGTCAAGGTGCGGGGCAAGTGGACCTACCTGTACCGGGCAGTCGACAAGCGGGGCGACACGATCGATTTCTACCTGTCGCCGACCCGCAGCGCCAAGGCAGCGAAGCGGTTCCTGGGCAAGGCCCTGCGAGGCCTGAAGCACTGGGAAAAGCCTGCCACGCTCAATACCGACAAAGCGCCGAGCTATGGTGCAGCGATCACCGAATTGAAGCGCGAAGGAAAGCTGGACCGGGAGACGGCCCACCGGCAGGTGAAGTATCTCAATAACGTGATCGAGGCCGATCACGGAAAGCTCAAGATACTGATCAAGCCGGTGCGCGGTTTCAAATCGATCCCCACGGCCTATGCCACGATCAAGGGATTCGAAGTCATGCGAGCCCTGCGCAAAGGACAGGCTCGCCCCTGGTGCCTGCAGCCCGGCATCAGGGGCGAGGTGCGCCTTGTGGAGAGAGCTTTTGGCATTGGGCCCTCGGCGCTGACGGAGGCCATGGGCATGCTCAACCACCATTTCGCAGCAGCCGCCTGATCGGCGCAGAGCGACAGCCTACCTCTGACTGCCGCCAATCTTTGCAACAGAGCCTCCGTCGCCATGCTCACCTCGCTTTGGTGCACACGAGTATTGAGCATAGTCGAGATTGGTGCAGATCACTTCTGATATTGAACTGTCAGGAGCTGGCTGCACAACAGCCATTACGCCCAATCAACTGGTGCAGTCGTCTTCTGAAAATGACAGAGTCACTTGCATTCATGGTGGCACCCCTCCATTGACTGACGAAGACGGCGAATGCCGCCGCCGGCATTGGCTTCGCGAACAGGAAGCCTTGTCCTGTGTCGCAGTCCGCTTGTCGCAATAGATCAAGACTCGCCGATGTTTCCACGCCTTCAGCCACCACATCCATGCCCAGCCCGTGCGCAAGCTGAATCACGGTGTGCACGATGGTTTGGTCGCGGCGGTCGTTGGCGAGCCCGGCGACAAACGATTGGTCGATCTTGAGCGTGCTGATTGGGCAGCACTTCAGATGTTGCAGACAGGAATACCCCGTCCCGAAGTCATCGGCGGCGAAGCGCACACCGATCTGCCGCAAGGCGTCCAGGGCGGGGAAGATCGCCGGATCACCAAACGCGACCGATTCGGTCAGCTCGATTTCGAGATACTCGGCGGGCAACTCGGCATCAGCCAGCACGCCCTTTACCCACCCGTCGAAGTCCGGTCCCACTTGGCTCGCCGAAACATTGACGGCCAGCCGGAACGGTCGCCATGCCAGCATTCGCCAGTCACGCATCTGGCGGCAGGCTTCGCCCAGCACCCAAGCGCCGATTTCAGGCATCAGGCCGGACGATTCGACCACGGGCAGGAACTGGCCCGGTGGCAATAGTCCAAGCGTCGGATGACGCCAGCGCAACAGGGCTTCCGCGCCGACAATCCCACCACTGCGCAGATCGACGACGGGCTGGTAGTGCAGTTCAAGCTGCCCGCGCTCGACCGCTTGGGCCAGTTCCGGCGTCGTCCATCCATCCGGCCGGAAAGCGCTCATTCTCTTTCCCTGAATGCCCGCAACGCCCGCGACAGGGACAGAAGGAACAGGCCGGTCAAACCGAGCGCCGCGATGACCCAATGCTCGCCGAGGAAAGCACCGGCGGTTGTGCCGGCCAGCACGACAGCGAGGATGGGCAGGTGGCAGGGGCAAGTCAGCACAGCCAGTCCGCCCCACAGGTAGCCGGTGATCGGTTTGTGCGTCTCGGACGGCAAGCGCTCGGGGTTGTTCATGGCAGACTCTCCGCGTGCTGTGCCGGCTCGGTCGGCAGGGTGGCCAACTGCACTTCCAGATCGGCCAACGCTTCGCGCCGACGCTCGACGAACTGACGCAGCAGGGCAAGCTGCGCGGCCGCTTCGTCGCCGTCCGCCGCATCCAGCGCCCGGCACAGCCGCGCCAGCGCGTCGAGGCCGATGCCCGCCTCGAAGGCCGCCCGCACGAAGCACAGCCGTTGCAAGGCGGCGTCATCGAACAAGCCGTAGCCGCCTGGTGTGCACGCCACCGGGCGCAGCAATCCGCGCAGCAGGTAGTCGCGCACGATATGCACGCTCACCCCGGCATCAAGAGCCAGCCGGGACACCGTGTAGGCGTTCATTGAACACCTCCTTTTTCTCACCCGGCGCAGCAGGAAAGCTGCTTCACATCCTTGTTGAAGGTCTGCGCCGCGAGCTTCAACCCCTCGACCATCGTCAGGTAGGGGAACAACTGGTCGGCCAGTTCCTGCACCGTCATGCGGTTGCGAATGGCCAGAGCCGCCGTCTGGATCAGTTCACCCGCTTCCGGCGCGACCGCCTGTACGCCGATCAGCCGATGGCTGCCTTCCTCGATAACCAACTTGATGAAGCCGCGTGTGTCGAAGTTGGCGAGCGCACGCGGCACGTTGTCCAAGGTCAAGGTGCGGCTGTCGGTCTCGATCCCGTCGTGGTGGGCTTCCGCCTCGCTGTAGCCCACGGTCGCCACTTGCGGATCGGTGAACACCACGGCCGGCATTGCGGTCAGGTCGAGCGCCGCATCGCCGCCGGTCATGTTGATCGCGGCACGGGTGCCGGCCGCTGCCGCCACATAGACGAACTGCGGCTGGTCGGTGCAGTCGCCGGCCGCGTAGATGTTCGGGTTGCTCGTGCGCATGCCTTGGTCGATGGCGATGGCACCTTGCGCATTGACAGTGACCCCCGCTGCGTCCAGCGCGAGGCTGCGCGTGTTCGGTGTCCGACCGGTGGCAACCAGCAGTTTGTCGGCGCGCAATTCACCGTGCGTGGTGGTCAGCACGAATTCACCGTCCATATGGGCGACCTGGCTGGCTTGCGTGTGCTCCAGCACCTCGATGCCCTCGGCACGGAAAGCGGCTGTCACCGCCTCGCCGATGGCCGGGTCTTCACGGAAGAACAAGGTATTGCGCGCCAGGACCGTGACCTTGCTGCCCAGCCGGGCAAAGGCTTGCGCCAGCTCCAGCGCCACCACCGACGAGCCGATTACGGCAAGGCGTTCGGGAATGGTGTCGCTCGCCAGGGCCTCGGTGGAAGTCCAGTAGGGTGACTCTTTCAAGCCCGGAATCGGCGGGACCGCCGGGCTGGCACCCGTGGCGACCAGGCAGCGGTCGAACATCACGACGCGCTCGCCACCCTCGTTCAAACGGACGGTAAGGCTCTGGTCGTCCTTGAAGCGCGCCTCACCGTGCACAACGGTGATGGCCGGATTACCGCCCAGGATGCCTTCGTACTTGGCGTGCCGCAGTTCGTCGACGCGGGCCTGCTGCTGGGCCAGCAGCTTACTGCGGTCAATCGTAGGCACAGTTGCCGCAATACCGCCATCGAACGGGCTTTCCCGGCGCAGATGGGCGATGTGGGCGGCGCGGATCATGATCTTGGACGGCACACAGCCGACATTGACGCAGGTGCCGCCGATGGTGCCGCGCTCGATCAGCGTGACCTGCGCGCCTTGCTCGACGGCTTTCAGCGCCGCCGCCATCGCGGCTCCACCGCTGCCAATGACCGCTACCTGCACCGGGGGCTCGTTGCCACTGTGCTTTTCGGCGGCGGCCATCCATCCCCGCACCTTGTCGAGCAGTCCGACGCGGTTGTCCGCCAGTGGCGCATCGGCTAGCGTTGCCTTGTAGCCCAGTCCGGCCACGGCGGCAGTCAGCGCGTCCGGCGATGTGCCCGGCACGATGGCGAGTTGCGCTGTGCCCTTCGGATAGGACACCAGCGCCGACTGCACGCCTGGCACTTTTTCCAGCGCTTCCTTGACGTGCGCCGCGCACGAGTCGCAAGTCATGCCGGTGATTTTTAGATGGGTCATGCAACAGATCCTTTATCGTTTGTGGCGCCAGACAATGACGTCCGTTGTGCTGCGGTGCCGTTTTCAGTGACTCACTGCTTGACGCTGGACGGATAGCCCGCGTCTGCGGTTGCCTTGGTCAGCTTCTGCACGCTGGTCTTGGCATCGTCGAAGGTGACGACCGCTTGGCGTGTCTCGAAAGTCACGTCAACTTTGCTGACGCCTTCGACCTTGGAAATCGCCTTCTTGACAGTGATCGGGCAGGCGGAGCAGGTCATGCCCGGTACGGACAGCGTGACGGTCTGGGTGGCGGCCCAGACGGGGGCAACAACGGCGGCGAGGGCGAGGGAGGCAAACAGTTTCTTCATGGTGAACTCCGATCAGTAGAAAAATGGCATGACGTAGGGAAATCCGAGCGCGACCAGAACCAGCGCGGCCACGATCCAGAAAATGAGCTTGTAAGTAGCTCGCACTTGGGGAATCGCGCAGACCTCACCCGGTTTGCAGGCCGCTGCCTGCCGGTAGATGCGCCGCCAGGCGAAGAACAACGCCACCAGCGCCACGCCGATAAAGATGGGGCGATAGGGTTCCAACACCGCCAAGTTGCCGATCCAAGCGCCGCTGAACCCCAAGGCGATCAGAACCAACGGCCCGAGGCAGCAAGCCGAGGCGAGGATGGCGGCAAGCCCTCCAGTGAAGAGCGCGCCGCGCCCGGTTTTTGGTTCAGACATGCGCTTGTCCTTTCGAATTGAAATTGGATAGCGTAACCTTACTTCCGTACTCATGTACGGAGTCAAGCGATATGGAAAACAATTTGGAGAACCTGACCATTGGCGTTTTCGCCAAGGCGGCCGGGGTCAATGTGGAGACCATCCGTTTCTATCAGCGCAAGGGCTTGTTGCTGGAGCCTGACAAGCCCTATGGCAGCATCCGCCGCTATGGCGAGGCGGATGTAACGCGGGTGCGCTTCGTGAAATCAGCCCAGCGGCTGGGCTTCAGCCTGGATGAGATCGCCGAGCTGCTGCGGCTGGAGGATGGCACCCATTGCGAGGAAGCCAGCAGTCTGGCCGAGCACAAGCTCAAGGACGTGCGCGAGAAAATGGCTGACCTGGCGCGCATGGAGGCCGTGCTGTCTGAGTTGGTGTGCGCCTGCCATGCGCGAAGGGGGAACGTTTCCTGCCCGCTGATCGCGTCACTACAGGGTGGAGCAAGCTTGGCAGGTTCGGCTATGCCTTAGCGTGCTTTATTTTCCGTTTTCTGAGACGACCCCCTCAAGAGTTTCGCCCACCATCTTGGTCGATAGTCGCGCCTTCATGTCCCGTAGGCGCTCGATTGCGTCATCACGATCCTTGATCTGCGTCTCGTACTTTTCTTTCAAAGATTTCTCGGCGAGATGCTTTTCAAGTTCTACCCGCTGCAAGCCGCTCTTCAATTCGTCACATTCTTTCTCGACCGCGCCGACTGCTTCGGTAATCGCGAGCTTCTTCTCGATGACAACAGCGTCAAGCTTCGCCTTGAGTTCCTGTATCTCCGACTCCTTCGCTGCAGCGGCTTTTTGCACTTCGCTCATGAGCGTGACCTCTGCCAACTTGGATACGGCTTGCTTGTCACGCTTCGCTTGTTCCAATTCATTTGCAAGCGTGTCACGCTCTTTTTCCACCGCGCTCAAAGCCTCGGCCACGGCAAGTTGCCGCGCAACTTCGCCAGCATCAAGCCTGGCCTTCAGCTCCTGGATCTCGGCGTCCTTGGCAGACGAGGTCTTCTGCAATTCGTTGGCAATCTTGGCTTCAGCTAGTTCGACCGCATTGCGCTTTCCCTGCTCGGCCAACTCTAGCCGCTCATGCAACTGCTTCTCGAAATCGCTATCTCGAACCTGCTTCAGAATGTCCGCGTACCCAACTTCATCGATCTTGAATGCCTTCCCGCAGTGAGGGCAGATGATTTCATGCATGATTACTTACCCTCCACCTTGACAAGAATCTGCTTAAGCATTTCTGGCACCACTCCTCCCGACCGGAGTGTTGCAGTCCGGTATGCGAGTTGGTTTTTCGATAGATTTATTCCGGTATCAGCCTCAACACTATTGCAGGCAGTTATCCACTCACCCCAGTTCGCAGACAGAAACGCTTCAAGATGATCATCAAAAATGGCCGCGACGTCGGAAATGGTGGCGGATGGAAAATCTTCTTCAGGCAAGCCGAAGTACCGCATTAATCTGCAGTTCTCTACCGCATGATTGTTGCGCTCCCGATCTATGTCATCTTGCTTTTTGTTTTTGGCTTTGGCTCGCGCTTCAAATCCACCGTCTGCATCAAACAGTGCGTAGACTGGCACACCAATAGATTTCAAAATCGCATGCGCGAGGGGTATCGATGTCTTGCTGCCCACAGAAACGATAGAAATTCCTGCTGCCTCAAGGGCGCCGGGGGAAGTTCTATCTCCAATACCGTAGAACACAGCAGATTCGGTTGTCCCCTCCACAAGAAATGCGCGATTCGCGAAGAGTGCTATGGCAAGCTGGTCGGCCACGTTATGGTCGAGCCTGCGATCGACCACATCGCCATCCACTGTTCCATTCAGCCTGGCCTTCACATCCTCAACCGTGGCAAAGTGGACCGTCACCACCGGGACTTCGTCAGCGGATCTCGTCAGCCGTCTGACTTGATGGAAATGTCGAGCCTCCAGGAAGTAGGGGCTATGCGTCGCATAGGTCACCTGGATGCGCTTGCCAGCATCTTCGGCGAGCGACCTGAGCACCTTCGCAAAGGTCTGCGCCTGGATCGGGTGCTGGAAAAGTTCCGGCTCCTCGATCGCCAGGCAGATGACTCCCTCGGCCGAGGCTGCGCCCGACTGCGCCAAGAGTTGCAGAGCCGAGATCAGCAGCGTGCGCTGAAAGCCGTGTCCCTGCCGCTCCACCGCAGTCTCGGTGGTGCCGTCGAGCACGGCCACGTCGAACGTCGTGCGAGGTGCCTTGAGTTCCACCTCAGCCGGAGAAACCGTGATTGCCCGGCCTGGCGCATAGGTTGTGACGACCTCGTTGAGCTGCGTTGTGATGGCCCCAAGTTGCTCCTTGAACTTCTCTTCGTAGACTTGTTGCTGCTTTGCCCGTGACTCCGCAACGATTTCCGCGATTGCCTCATCAGCGGCAGTTCGGTCAATCGAGCGCTCAAGGATTCGCCCAATGATGCTTGCCTTGCCGTCGATGGACTCTTCACTTGCCCGAAGGTCTGCCGTAACCAGGACGAAGTCGAAGAGCCCGCTCATCTTGCCGCCGCTGTTGAAACCGAAGAAATTGGTTTGCAAAGCCTCGGGCGCATCGAGCAGTTGATCAGTGTGAGCCGCCTCCCAAGTTGTCATCGCCTGCTCGACGGCTGGACCAGTATTCGCCGCAGGAAGGTCAAGCTCCGGGCGCTCGCGCCGGAGAGTGGCATACAGCTCTTTCTTCGCAGTCGCACCGCCTGCTGCCTTGATGGCATTTAAAGCCGGAAATCCCTTTGCATTGGCGGAGAGCACATCGGTGCCATCGGGAGATCGGCGCTTCCATGCGGTGAACGTGGCAACTCCTTCCGGCGCGTACTTGCCAAGTGCCTCGCGATCCTTTTCGGTGAGGTCTGCGAAGGTGACCTGAACCTCGATGTCTTCGTCAGTCGCCCCAAAAGAGCAATCCTTCTCCGTCAGCGAGCCGGGTTTGCCGTTGAAGAACCAGTCGAGCGCACGAAGCACCGTTGACTTGCCGGCACCGTTCGGCCCGATGAAGGTCGTGACGGAATCGAACGGAATCGTCACGTCTTTCAACGTGCGAAAGTTTCGGATGCGAACGGATTGGATCTTCATTTCGGGTCTCTGCTCCTTGTGTTTTGTGTCGTCTCTCGCCGTGACAGCGACAGAACCTATCCTTTTGCCGCCTCGGTCAAAAGATCGTCAACGGAGCGCGCAACCACATACCGGGCGGGGTTCTCACCAACCGCCAGCGCAGTGAAATGCGCCTTGCCGCATTCGATCTTGGCGCTTTCCTTGTCGCGCAGGTCGTCGGTGAACAGGCTGCTCTTGGTTTCCACCACGAAGTACAGGCGCTGAGCACCGTCTTCTTCCACCAGCACGGCCCAGTCGGGGTTGTAGCTGCCCAGTGGGGTGGGCACCTTGAACCAGCCCGGCAGCTTGGCGTAGAGCTTGATGGCCTCGTTCTTCTCCAGCCCGTTGGCAAAATCCCGCTCTGGGGTCGAGTCGTACACCACGTGCTCGTAGATCGACTTCTGGGTATCCAACAGCATGTTCTTCAGATAACCGGTCAGTTCCTCCTTCTCGAACAGCTCCTGCGCATAGACATGCTGGTCGCCGAGCTTCTGGTACTTGATGCCATCGACCAGGGCCAAGCGCTTGCAACGGTTGATGGTTTCGGCGGTCAATTCGATGAACTGCTGCGGATTGCGCTTGAAGTCGTCCAGGCGGCCGCTTCCCGTCAGGATGCTGACGATGGTGCGTCGGGTGAGCTGGGTGCGATCCTGCAGGTCGGTCAGCAAATCCGGCAGCTCAATATCCGCCTCGTCCAGCACCACGGTCGCCGCGCCCGCTTTCTCCGTCGCGGCGACACCCGCCTTGCCGATAGAGATGTCGGCCTTGCGCCATTGCAGCCGTGCTTTGGCAATCACCGGGGCCTTCTGCAACGCTGCGATGCAATCCGTCACCAGCTTGGCGTTATCGAACTGCACGCGGTACGTTGTCTGGTGCTTGATGCGGTCCCACAGTGCCTTGAACTCGTCGCTCAGATAAACGACCTTGCCATCCTTACCCTTGCGCAGCGGCACTTGCCTGCGCTCATCGGCATTCTTGATGTCCAGCCGGCCCGACACCTTGCGCAGCACTTCAGCAATCTGGGCTTTCTGCGCATCAAACTCGGCCGGCAGTTCCAAGGTGCCGTTCTTCAGCGCCGTTTTCAGTGAATCCTGCACCTTGCCTTTGGCATCTATATGGCCGGCGGCTTTCAGGTGCTCCCACAGTGCCTTTGATTGCTCGATGCCCAGCGGTGCGGCGTGCCCATCAGCGCCAGTCACGGCAATGGCGGCAAATTGATGCTGCTCCACAATGCCAAAGCGGATGCCTGTGTCTTTCTCGATTTCCTTCTGCAGGTTTTCGGCAAACTGTTCGTAGTTTTCCGTGGCCACCACGGTCAGGGTGTTGACCTCGAAGCCCCGTACCCGCTCGCCATCCTGGTTGACGCACAGGCGCAGGCCGCGACCAATGGTCTGGCGGCGCTCGCGCTCGGTCTGAATGTCACGCAAGGTGCAAATCTGGAACACGTTGGGGTTGTCCCAGCCTTCCTTGAGCGCGGAGTGGGAGAAGATGAACTTCAGCGGCGTGCCGAAGGACAGCAGCTTTTCCTTCTCCTTCATGATCAGGTTGTAGGCGCGCTCGGCATTCTCCCGGTTGCCCGCATTGTTCTCCGCGGTGTCGGTCCAACCGCCTTTCTTGTCGATGGAGAAGTAGCCGTTGTGCACGTCCTCGGCGGCAAACGCCAGGTCGATCTCGGCGAACAAGCTCTGATAGGCCGGCAGCTTGGCGGCGCGACGATACTCTTCCTCGAATATCTGCGCATACACGCCCTTGACCGGCTGCCCGTCTGCGTCGTATTGGCGGTATTTGTCCACCGCGTCGATGAAGAACAGGCTGAGCACCTTGATCCCCAGCGGGCGCAGGTGCTTCTCCTTGTCCAGGTGTTCCTTGATCGTGCGGCGGATCATCTCGCGCTGCACGGCCAGCGCATCCACATCACCGTGGGCTTGGCCCGGCTGCAAAAACACTTCGCCGCCGGGGTAGCGCAGCTCCATGAACTCTTCACCTTTGGCCGTGTTGATCTCGCCCACCCGAAAATCGGCGTAGATCGCGCGGCCATCGGCGCTCTGCTGGAGGTCGTCGCCATCGCTGACCGTCACCTCCACCCGCTGCACGCCGGTGGCGGTCTGTTTATCCAGCTCAACCTTGGCGCTGATGCGACCGCGCTTGTTTTCCACCTTCACCAGGCGCACGAAAGGCTTGTTGTGCGCGTCCTCTACCGTGGCCGACGCCACTTCGATCTGCTTGACCAGCTTGCGCTCGTAGGCATCCACCGCATCCAGGCGGTACACCATGTGGTGCTTGTCCACGTGGGTGGCGGAATAGCGCAGTGTGCACAGCGGGTTCATCGCATCCAGCGCTTCCTTGCCACGGCCTTCCAGGCCGCCGTCCACGCTTTGCGGTTCATCCACGATGATGATCGGCCGGGTCGCCTTGATCAGGTCAATGGGCTTCTCGCCACCGGTCTTCTCGCTCTCCTTGTAGAGGTTGTTCACATCCTTCTTGTTGATGGCGCCCACCGTCACCACCATGATCTGGATGTTGGAACTGGTGGCAAAGTTGCGCACCGGCCCCGGCTTGGCCGAGTCGTACAGGAAGAAATCGAAGGGCACGCCCGCGTAGAGCCCCTTGAAGTGCTCCTCGGTGATTTGCAGGGTTTTGTAGACGCCTTCCTTGATCGCCACTGACGGCACCACGATCACGAACTTGCTGAAGCCGTAGCGCTTGTTCAGCTCGAAAATCGTGCGCAGGTACACATAGGTCTTGCCGGTGCCGGTTTCCATCTCCACCGTGAAATCGCCCGAGGTCAGCGAGCTGGAGGGCGGCAGGCCACCGCGCAACTGGATGTCTGACAGGTTCTTGAGCAGTTCATCGTCCAGCAGGGTCAAGCGGTTGCCCATGCCAAGGTCAGACTGCGCCACATCCAGCGACATCTGCGCCTCGTCGGGCAGCCTCATGGTCACCGTGAATTCGGTGCGGCACTGCTCCTGGCCGCGGAACAGGTCGCAGACCGCCTCGATGGCCTGAAGCTGGTAGTCGAGATCGGGTTCAAAATGCAGCTTCATGGGCCATCCTGGTCGTTGTGGAGTCCGCAAACGACACAAACACGTTTGCGGAGCGCAAAAATACAATCAGACTCCACAAGCATCTTTGTGGAGTCCAGCCGCTACACAAGCCCGTCATAGAACCTCCCGGCCTTCGGCAAGGTTGATCAAGCGGGGAAAGCACAGGGTGGCGGCACGGCGACCACTGCCGGGCTGCAGCTCGCGCAAAATGCCGGCATCGCGCAACTGCCGCAGCAACGCGGGGGCGGTCTTGTCGTGAATGCCATAGTCCGCCGCCAGCTGCTGCGCCAGATCCGAGGTGCGGAAAATGGGCTTGCTGAAAATGGCGTCCAGCAAGTGCACCGAGTATTGGGAACGGGTGGTTTCCTGAATGGCCGTCTTCATCTCGTCGTAGAGCGTCTTGATGGCTTCCACCCGGCGAATGTTCTGGCTGGCCTGTTCAATGATGGCGCGCAGGAAAAAGACAATCCAGCCATCCCAATCGCACTCGGCGGAGATCGCCTTGAGCCGTTGGTAATACTCGTCCCGATGATTTTCCAGATACTCGGACAGGTAGAACATCGGCTGCGACAGCGCGCGCTTCTGGTAGAGAAACAGGGGGATCAGAATGCGGCCAATACGGCCATTACCGTCCTTGAACGGGTGCAGCAACTCGAACTGCGCATGAACCACCGCCACCTGCAGCAAAAAGTCCACGTCATCGCTATCCAGGTACAGCTCCCATGCCTGCAGATAGTCAGGCAGCTGTAACGGGTTGGGCGGCACGAATGTTGCCTGCTCCATGCTGCAGCCCTGGCGACCGATCCAGTTCTGATCGAGGCGAAATTCGCCGGGCGTCTTGTCCTGGCCGCGCACGCTGTTCATCAGAATGCGATGCAACTCGCGCACAAAACCAAGGCGGATCGGGTACACCTCCAGATACTCCCGCGCCTTGAACAAGGCGTGGCGGTAATTGGAAATTTCCTGGATGTCCTTGTATTTCTCGCCCTCCTTGAGCAAGCCCGCTTCCTGCTCCAGCACCTCGTCCACGGTGGCCTGGGTGCCCTCGATTTTCGACGACAGCACCGCTTCCTGGGTGGTCAGCGGCGAGAGCATCACCGCCGGATTGGGGATGCCCGCCAGCAAGCCGTCATAACGGGCCAGCGCGGCATTGGCCTGGCCCACCAAGGGCAGCAGCAGGCGGTAATCCAGCTCGCTCAGGGGTAATGCGTCGGGCACATAGGGCTGCATGGCGGGCCTCACAGACTGCGCACGGTGGCGATGCCGTGCTGTTGCAGAATCGCCGCCATATTGGTCTTGGCGACATCGTTTTCAAAGGCGCTGTCGCGGAACACGCAGGTGCTTTCTTTTCCAGCCGGGCCAGCGGGGGCCAGCTCTTTGTGCCAGGCGATGATGCCTTGGGCGAGTGGCTCCACCTGCTCACGGGTGATTTTTTCGGCCAGGCATGCCAGCAGCACGCCGCCGCCGATGGCATGCACATCCAGCCCTTCGATGCTGCGCTGTTCGATGGGCACGCACAGGTCGAGGCCTAGCTTGAGCAGCAGTTCGTAGAGCACGTCCGCCTCAGAGCGACCTTCGAGCAAATGATCCTGGTGGTCGAACAACGAGGCTTCCAGATCAGCCGGATTGGGGTTCCAGGCGCGGATATTGGAGTGGTCAAGCTTGAAGACGCGGAAGCCGGTATCGCCGGCAAACAGCGGGTTGTCGGCTTTGACCTTGGCGGCGGCGCGGCGGATGCGCTCTTTGGTTATTTCAGCAATCGTGCGAGGCCTTTGCAGATCATCGCAGAACTCGGCTGCAACCTTCTGCTCCTTGTTCTCTGTGCTAAGAGCCTCTGGCAACTGAACCATGATGAATCGCCGCTTCGCGCCATCAGTTGCGTTCTGTGCCAGAACTGAGTGCCCAGTGGTTCCTGAGCCTGCAAAAAAATCCATGACAATGTCGCTCGATCCGGATGCGATCGACACGATTCTCTGAATTAAGAATGGGGACTTTGGAAAATCCATCACTGGCGCGCCAAGCAAGTCCTTGACTGACTTGCGCCCATAATCATTATTGAACTCTTTATCGAGCCAGATTGATTTGACCAACGTAGTTGCCGTTTCACCATCTTCGCCGTTCAGATAGTCCTTCCGAAAAACTCGCCAAGTGCCATCGCTCATCTGGCTTGCGATGAGCAGATCGTTATCTGCTTCGACTTTTTCACGCCCCCAGGTCCAGCAGGTTTCTACGCCGTCAGCAGTTACTGGAAGGACCTTTTCTGTAAACACATCATCTTGGGTTATGGACACTCTACCGGTTGAAGACTCCACATAGATCGGGTAGAACAAATTCGGGCGCGTGACCGGATTGAACGCCTGGTTTCGATTACGAAGTCCCAGCTCACGATACCTGCCATGCTCATCCTCTTTGTCATATTCCTCCAGCATGGCTCCTTCTTTCGCCATGCCGACGATGCTCCCGGCCACATCAGGGTCTTTTACAAAGACCGCGATGTTGTCATGTGTTTGTGCGATGTACTTATCGAGATGACGGCCTCGCGGATTGACCAAAACCGATAGGATTCCAACGAAAGTCTCCTCGCCAAATATTTCGCAGCATGCCTTCTTTAGGTTGTCGATCTCGCCGTCGTCAATGCTGATAAACAGTGCGCCATCATCACGCAAAAGATTCCGAGCTAACTTCAATCGCGGATACATCATATTCAGCCAGTCGGTATGGAAACGCCCGCTGGCTTCAGTATTGCTGCTGATCTTCTGTCCGCCCTCCACCTGCCCGGTCAATTCCAGATAGTTCTTAATGTTGTCCTGGAAGTTGTCCGGGTACACAAAATCCTTTCCGGTGTTGTATGGCGGGTCGATGTAGATCAGCTTGACCTTGCCGGCATAGCTCTTTTGCAGCAGTTTGAGCACTTCAAGGTTGTCGCCCTCGATCATCAGATTCTGGGTGCTGTCCCAATCTACACTCTCTTCCGGGCAAGGGCGTAGCGTGCCCGTGCTGGGTGTGAGCGCCAGTTGCCGGGCACGGCGCTTGCCGTGCCAGTTGAGGCCGTACTTCTCATCGGCGTCGGTCACGCTGGCATCACCCACCAACGCCTTGAGCACGTCCACATTCACCGCCACGCCGTCCGCGCCTTCGGTAATCAATTCCGGGAACAGGGCCTTGAGCTGTTCGATATTTGCCGCCACCAAGTCGGCGGACTGGGCTTCGGGGCTGGCTGCCGTGAGTTTTTCCATGGTCTTCTCCGTCATTCGTTCAATCTTCAAAGTTGTCGGCGCGCAGCGGCCAGTTCGGCCTGGATGCGCTTGAGCGTCAGGTTCAGTTCTACCTGGCGCGCCAGTTGTTTTTCCTTGGTGGCTTGCGCTCGCAGGCGGCCGATCTCGTTCTCCAGCCGCTCACAATCAGCCAGCGCCTGCCAGCGGGCAGCCGCTTGTTCCGGGGTTGTGTCAGCCTGGTAGGTTCCCGTCAGCCGTGCCGCCTGCAAGGCCCACACGCGCTCCATCCAACCCTGATAAAGGGCATGCAGCGTGGTCTGGGGTTGGCGTGCAATCGACAGGGACTGCACGAAGGCGCGCTCGATTTCGGGGGCTATTGCGTCTTCCACTGCGGCGGTATCTTCGGTTGCGTGGGGCAGCGAGGCCAACACGGGGTCGCCGTCGAGCACGACCTTACCTGCCTCGTTCTGCGCCCAGCGTTTGTGCGCCAGCGAGAGGGTCAGTGCCTGGCCTTGCACAAGCAGCAACACGGGATACGGCACGGCCCGATGCATCAATTCGGCAAGGCGAGCGAGACTGGCGGGCTTGACGGTGCCACGCAGGGTCAAGCCAAGCACGGTGACTTCCAGGTATTCACGCTGCGCGTCCCGGTAGCTGGGTACGCCAATGGTGTTGGGCTTGAGTGCGGCAAGCCACTGGATTTCTTCAATGGCGTCCGTGATCAGGCGCTTGTCGGATGCCGTGGGCGCACCGTTCTCCAGCAACAGCTTCTTGGGGACGCGCTGATCCACCCGTGCGCTGTCGGGAAGACACAGTGCTGCAACGACATCCGTCCGGTTCATGACGACAGTTCCGCGCCAAAGGCCTTGATGGTTTCTTCGCTGTCGCGTCCGGCAATGGCTTTGCCCATGGCCTGTTCGATGAGCTTCAACAGCGCAGCAGCGCGTTGGCGGATGAAAGTATCAAAGTCGTCCGAGCGAAGTGCCTGTACCGGAATCACATGCGAAGTCAGGAACTCATCGAGACTGTCGGGGGCAACCTGCTTGGCCTTCTGGATACGGGCGAGGTAGACGCTGGGGGCATCGCCACTGATGAAGCGGTTGGTGCCTGCCGCCAGCGGCGCCTTGTTGACCACGCTGTTCCACTTTTCCTTGGGCAGCTTCTGCTTTTCGCACCAGGCGCGGGGAAAGACGTGGTGGATGTCGATGGCGTTGTTGAAGTAGGTATTGAGATCAATGGGCGTGCCGCTGGCGAAATCACGGCCACCGTGCTTCATGAGCAAGGCGGCCAGCCCTTTGTAGGCCGCAGCGAGGCGGCTTTGCAGGGAGAGCAGCCTTGTCGGTGCGAAGTTGGCATCGCGGACCGTGCGCGGTTCGCTGCCGCCTTCGACCCAGGCGACCACATCCTGGATGTCCATGCTAAAACGGGTTTCGTTGGCGCCACCGTACAGTTCGCCAAGCACACCACTCCAGTACCAGCGCAGCAGCTTCTGTTTGACGCCGTGTTGCGTCGTGCGGTCTGCCAGGTGAGCGCAGATGGCCGACAACGGTATGAGCTGTGTGGCATAGGGAAGGCTTCGGTCGTCGAAGATTTTTTCTTCTGCAAGCAACTCTGCTGCGCGCTTGAACCCTTGCTCCAGCGCGGGTTCGAACGCCTTGAAATCCGCCAACGGCAGCCGCAGCACGTCGGCGCGCTTGCAACTGACGGGCGTGCCCTGTGCCTTGTGCCTTTGATAACTGGCTAGCAGAGTCACTGCGGTGAGAAAGCTGGTGCCATCCACCGCCGTGAGCACGTCATGCTTGGCGGTCAACCGCTCCCGCCGGGCCTCCCAGTCGTCACGCAGATTGAATTCATCGGCTGCGAAGGTGGCCGTCATCAGCTCGAAAACGGTGAGCGTCACGCCGCCGGTATTGACCTTCTCGAACACTTGGCACACAGCTTCGCGTGGCGTGTCCTGGGTCAGTTCGATGGCGGGAACCTTGAACTGCTGGAAGCGTAGCCAGATGTCGTTGCGGAATCGTTGCATGAACTGCATCGCTTCCGCTGCGAACTGGTGATGGGCGCTGAAGCCGCTTTCCCAAGCCATGAAACCCTGAATATCGAAAAGCAATGCCACAGGGAAGAGGCGTTGGCTGTATTGCAAGTCTGGCGTGCTGACGTCCAGCTCAACCTTGCGACCGAAATCGGAAGTGACTTGCAGCGTCTCCGGCACCGAGAGAACGGCTTCTTCGCGGTCTGCCGATTCGTCTAGGCATTGGGCCATGTCAAGGAAATACAGGCGGCGAATGTTCGCGCCTTTCTCCGTGCGCGTCGGCACGGACTGGCCGCTGCGCAGCGCCAGGTACATCGAGGTCAGGCGTTGCTGACCATCAAGTACGAGGGTCTTTGGAGTTGGCGCGGGCTGCAGGTTGACGCCGGCAAACAGTCGGGGCTTGAACGGTACCCCGCCTGCTTCCAGAAACATGACCGCGCCGATCGGGTAGGACAGCGAGAGGCTCGCGATCAACGACCGAATATGGTTGTCATCCCACACCCAGCCGCGTTGGAAGTCAGGAAGCTGGATCTGCCCCGATGCGATTCCATCGAGGACATCTTTCAATGCGGGTTCGGCGGTGCGAAAGCTCATGCGGGTCCTTGTAATCAAATACTTTGCTCATCGGGCAGCACGACGAGAAATGCCACCACCTCGAAGTCGTCACCACCAGCGAACTCGCCCTTCATGGCGTGCGTGCCGCCAGGTGTGAAGAGGCTGGCAACGGCCCGTTCCTCATGCTTGCCGGCGACGGAGGCCACGGCCGCCGCGAGCAGCTTCTGGGCGTGGCGCATGTCCTCACCGCTTTTTGTCGCCTTGTCGAAGCGCGCGCAGGCACTGTCATCCGGCCGTTCGCGCCCCAGTGCCAGGCGCTTGAGGCGATCCAGGATGCGCTTGGCCTGCGGGTAGGGCAGCAATACGTGGCCGTCATCGCCAACATGCACCAGGTAGTGCGGCGCGAGCGGGTAGTCGGACGACGCAGCGGATTTTGCCGTCGGACCACAGGCTTGCAGGCAAAAGATCACGCCAGGGGGAATGTCGGCATCCAGCGTGGTGGTGACCGCATAAGCACCCAGCGGCTGGGTGTCCAGCTTGCCGGGGTGTGCCTTCAGATACTGCGCCAGATCGATGCGGAAATCGGTCAGGGTCAGGTCGGTAATCGATACCCCGGTGGACAGATCCTCCATATCGATGACCGTGTCTTGCAATTTGAGCAGTTGTTTGCGCCGGTACTCCAGGTCGTTCATGGCGTTGCCGGACTGCTGTTCGATCAGGTTTTCCTCACCGGTGGCGGAGATGTCGAGCAGCACCATGCGGCCGCTGACGCGCTGTTCCAGGTTGATGTATTCCTCCAGCTCCATGTTAGGCCAGAAGTTCACCAGCTGGATGCGTTGGTTGGGCGAGCCTATGCGGTCGATACGCCCGAAGCGCTGGATGATGCGCACCGGGTTCCAGTGGATGTCGTAGTTGATCAGCCAGTCGCAGTCTTGCAGGTTCTGACCTTCGGAAATGCAGTCGGTGGCAATGAGTAAATCGATCTCGCCTTCAGCAGCGAGCTCTTCGGGACGCTCCTTGGCACGCGGGGCGAACGCCGACAACACGCCGCTCATGCTCTTACGCAAGCCGGGCACGGTGGTCTGAATGCCGGCGCTGCCAGTTACTAGCGCGGCGTCAATGCCCAGCGTGCTTTTGGCCCAGGGAGCGAGCTGCTCGTAGAGATAGTGCGCAGTGTCCGAGAAGGCAGTGAAGACGATGATTTTCTGGTTGCTCTTGCCATCCAGTGTGTTGATGGGGTGGCGGCACTTGTCTTCGATCATCTGGCGCAGTGCGGCCAGTTTTGCGTCACGGGTGACATCCACTTGGTTGGCCGCCGCCAGCAGTGTGGCCAGCCGGTTGCGATCCTCGATCAAATCCTGCTTCCAGCGAATCAGGTCAACGTCACCGAGCAACACCTTGACCTTGCGCCCGACGAGCAGCGCCTCAAAAGCCGGATCGTCTATGTCTACATCGGCAATGTCGATTTCTTCGAGCTCGTGTGTGTGCGATTCAATATGGGCCAGCGTGGCTTCCACATCCCTGAGCTGCCTTTGGACCGTCAGCGCGAAGGAGGACACTGCGCTTTCCATGCGCTTGAGCACATTGACGCGAAGCAGGTGGATCAGGCTTTCCTCACGATCGGCTTGCCGGAAAAAACTTTCGCCACCACGCACCTGGGTGCTGTATTTGGCGTCGTAGGCGGCCTGCTTGTGGGGCAGCACATAGCGCAGCGGCGCGTAGCTGGCGAGCGTGAGCCGGCGGATTTCCAGATTGATGTCGCGGATGGCGCGGAACTCGCCAGCGAGGTCAACATCCGCTTTGATGTTGATTGGCGGAAGCCGATTCGGGAAACGGCCAGTCTCACTGGTGCCGTAGTATTTCTCGATGTGCCGCCGCGAGCGGGCAATGGTGAGGTGATCCAGCAGCGTGAAATAGTCGAAACCCAACATTTCAACCAGCTTCGAAGGCGTTTTTTCGGACTCGTCCATCGCCAACCAGCGGTTGAACTGGGCCTGGGCTTTGCGGGTAGTCGCCTCGATACTGGCGATGCCGTGCTCCAGCAAGGCGGTGTCATCGCCTTCGGTCACAAAGGCGATCTGGTTGCGCAAGTCTGCAAGCCGGTTGTTGACCGGCGTGGCCGACAGCATGAGGACGCGGGTCTTGACCCCTTCCTTGATGATCCGACGCATCAGGCGGTCGTAGCGCGACTCCTTGCCCTTGTGTGTCGCCTTGTTGCGGAAGTTGTGCGACTCGTCGATCACCACCAGGTCGTAGTTGCCCCAGTTCACGTGCGCCAGATCAATGTCGCCAGAGGTGCCGCCGTCGCGTGACAGGTCGGTGTGGTTCAGGACGTCGTAGTTGAAGCGGTCCGCCGCGAGAATGTTGCGCTTGTCGTTGGCCTTGTAGAGCGTCCAGTTGTCACGCAGGCGTTTGGGTGCCAGCACCAGCACGCGGTCGTTGCGCAGCTCGTGATACTTGATGATGGCCAGAGCTTCAAAGGTTTTACCCAGCCCTACACTGTCGGCGATGATGCAGCCGCCAAAGCGGTTCAGCTTGTCGATGGCACCCACCACACCATCGCGTTGAAACTTAAAGAGCTTTTTCCACACCACGGTATTACGGATGCCAGTGGCAGACTTGACGATGCGCTCCTCGTCCATCTCGTCACCGCTGTCCTGAAACAGGCGGTGCAGCATCAAGGTGTAGATAGTGAACGGGTCACGGTGTTCGCCAAGGGCTCGCAACGCCTCAAGAACGGATTCGTGCTCTTCTTCCTGACCCTCGGGGTCGGTTGAAGCAGCAGTTTGCAAGGCTGCCCACTGGTGATCGAACCATTGGGCGAGCTGCGCGGCTTCCTCGGCCGTTTCTGACGCCTGAATCAGGTTCAATGGATTGCCTGGCGTCAGGCCAAGGCCAGATGTGTTGAAGGCAAAGGAGCCCAGAACCACTTGTGCAGGTGTCCCATCCGGGCTGCGCAAGACAGCAGCCCCCTGTGGCACCGACCTCGATGCCCGCCGGAGCGCTACTTTTTCACTGATCCATTTCGCGCACTGATTGGCCAGCCAACGTGCCTGCAGACGATTGCGCGCAGCGCGGTCGCCCTCCGTGCCCAGGAGTTCGAGCGCCTCATTATCGGGAGGCACGATCAATTGGACTCGATCCAGAGCGGACAACGCCTCCCGGATTTCTGCGAAGGCGTAGAGAGAAAACGAAGGCGTTACACAGTCGAGTCGGTTGCCGTGTTTGAGGTTGGGCCTCATCAAGTCGATGACGCGCTGTGTTCCGGTGTTTTGGATCAGCTTCATGGTCGCTTCCGTTCAGTCATCAATCGACGTTTCTGCGCTTGGCGGCGCATACCCCGGCGCCAGCACCGCATTGCGCACGCCGTAGATCGCCAGATGGTCTTTCAACCAAAGCCGGTACTCCGGGCCGCGCAGGCGATGGTCGGGGGAACAGTCCACACTCCATTTGCGCAGGATGTAGCCCGCCGTGGCGGCGCGCAGCTTCATGTGCAGCGCACCACCCTGCATGCCGTAGTCCATTTCGGTGATTTCTGGCCGAGGCTGGTCGGGATGAGGGACCAGCTCCAGCTCGACAATCCGGGTCCACTGGATGTCTTGATCGCTCATCTCGTGGGACTCTACGGGCTGCCCCTTGCGCACCACAGGGCGCTTGATCCGGGTGAGGACGAAATCGCGGAACTCCTGCGATTTGCGGTCGAAGGCGCGCACGTGCCAGCGCAGGCCGTTGTCGATCAGCGCGAACGGGACGATCTCCCGCGCGGTGCGACCGCTGGAGATGGAGTGGTACTCGATGCCGAGCGGGCACTCGTAATGAATGGCCCGAGTGACGCTCGCCAAGATTGCCAGGTCAGGGTGAGTGAGCCGGGACGGGCTCTCGCTGGCCACCCACGCCTTGATGTGCATCGGTTCACCGTCGCCAAACCCCTGGGTCAGCCACGACAACACCCGCTCGGGTGGGAAATCGAAGATCGGCTGGAAGCTCGAACCCAGGACGTAGAACTTGCCTTTGCCGTCGTAGTCGATATTGCCCGGAGCCAAGTCCTTGTACAGCGCCAGGTCCCTGGACGCGGCAGCGGACTGGATACCAAAACGCGCGACCAAGTCCTGGCGGCGCATCTCCCCAATGAAGCGCAGACGCAATTCCACGAACGCGAGGCGGTCACGCTGTGGCTGGGTGAGATCGGCAAGCTGTTGGTGGGGCATCCTGACTGGCTCGTTCGGGTTAGCGAATGCTCGTGTAAATTTCTGCAGAAAGTATATGGTCTGCGTGGAAAGACGTCTATAAATCTAAGTTGATTCACTAGTTAGCTGCATTATGATAACCATTTTTGAGATGCAAATGAGTGATCCTGCGTGGACTGGCAGGCGCTTCAGTCCAGCGCAGCACGCCAGGAGTGACGTGGACTGGACGTGCATCCAGCAGGTCACTGCGGACGAGAGCTGGTGCGAATAGATCGCTGATACGGAACAGGAGCACGGCCCATGGAACTGCGACACCTTCGCTGCTTTGTGGCTCTCGCAGAAGAGCTGCACTTCACACGGGCCGCAGAGCGCCTGCATATCGAACAGCCACCCTTGTCCCGCGCCATCAAAGAGCTTGAGGATGACCTGGGCGTGGTGCTCTTCGAGCGCAACCGCCGAGGCACGGTACTGACCGAAGCGGGTGCAACGTTCCTGCAAGATGTGCGCAGGGTGTTCGCCGTCCTCAAACAGGCTCAGGAGAACGTCCGGGCGGTCGCTGCGGGCTTGAGCGGAAGCCTTCGCATCGCCGTGTCCGACGGCGCAATCGATCCCAGGCTGTCGGCCCTCCTGGCCCGCTGCCGCGAGGAAGAGCCGGAGATCGAGATTCGCCTGTCCGAAGTGCCGTTGGCCGATCAGTTGCGTGGTTTGCGCTCAGGTGACTTCTCGATCGGGTTTGCGCACACGGCGGAGGTCGGTGACGGCATCGTGACCGAGCCACTTTGGCACGATCCGCTGATGGTTGCCGTGCCTGCCCGACACCCTTTGCTTTCACACAAGGCTGTTCCTCTGCATCAGCTTGCGATATACCCATTGGTCTTGTGCGATCCGCAGGTATGCGAAGGCTGCCATCGTGAATTGGCGCGGCTGCTGCGGCCTTTGGAGCGTCCACCCGACGTCGCCGAGCATGTGTCGTCATTGGACATGATGCTCACCCTGGTCGGTGCCGGCTACGGGGTAGGCTTCATCACCGAAACCAGGGTCGCGGCGAGCCTGCGCCCCGATGTGGTGATCCGCCCTCTGGCCATGGATTCCGCAGTCATCACGACCTACTTGCTACGGCCCGCCGGCGAGGACTCGCCGGTGTCGGTGGAGCGGTTCATCGCGCGCCTGCGCGCGCATTCGGACGATTGATCCGCAGCGGCCAGGACTGGCTGCCTGAAGCCTGCCAGCGCGGTATCCGGGGGAGAAGTCTCGTCAATGATGTTCACTGGTGGTAAAATTTCAGGGTACTTACGCTCGTCGCAACCCGTGAGAAAGCAAGCGCCATGAATGTTGGACAAGCCATTCGACTGTGCCGAACGCAACGGGGCGTCTCTCAAAGCACCATTGCGAACCGAGCCAATTGCTCCGTGTCGTACTTGTCGATGCTTGAGAACAATAAGCGCGACCCGACACTTTCGACGGTTACAAGAATTGCCGAGGCATTGCATGTGCCTGTCGGCCTGCTGTTCGTTCTGGCTGCCGACCAAAGCGAACTGGGTGCGATAGACGAGCACGTCGCCGATCAGTTAATGCAGTCTGCGCTGGCATCACTGGGAGCATCGGCCAACATGACAGCGCAGGTGGGAGGCCACTATGGCTAATGCCGAACAACTCAAGGCGTTGGTGAAATCCCATATCGAGCGGGATGACCAGCATTTCTATTCTGTTGCCATGCAGGTCGCGGCCCGTGAAGCGAAGATAGGTCACGGCAAGCTTGCCGAAGAACTCCGCGACATGATCGACGCGGCAAAAGCCCGTGTCGCGCCGGGTGGCCCCGAGGGCAAACTGGTGCCGTTGGCCCGTCCTCGCGGTGAGCTGGCAAACTTGCTGACGGTTTCCTATCCGAAGAATCGTCTGTCGGACATGGTGCTCGATGCGGAGATGGCCGAACAACTTGGTCGCATCATGAAAGAGCAGAGGCATCATTTGCGCATCCGCGAGCATGGCCTGTCGCCGAGACGCAAACTGCTGCTGGTCGGGCCTCCGGGCACCGGCAAGACGATGACCGCCTCTGTGTTGGCCGGTGAACTTGGCATTCCGCTGTTCTCCGTTCGACTGGATGCACTGATCACCAAGTTCATGGGGGAGACCGCCGCCAAGCTGCGTCAAATATTCGATGCCATCAATGATGTGCGAGGCGTCTACTTCTTTGACGAATTCGACGCCATCGGCTCACAAAGAGGGCTGGCCAATGACGTGGGTGAGATTCGGCGGGTACTGAACAGTTTTCTGCAAATGATCGAGAGCGACCAATCTCATAGCTTGATCGTTGCAGCAACGAACCATGTTGAGATCCTTGACTACGCGCTTTTTCGCCGATTTGATGACGTGATCGAGTATCGGCTCCCGAGCGCGCCGCAGGCCACCAAGCTGATCCAGTCGCGGCTTGGGAAGTTCGCGCCCAAGCCCTTTCCGCTCAAGGCCATCACAGCCAAGGCAGAAGGCTTGAGCTACGCGGAGATCAGACGTGCCGTAGATGAATCCATCAAGGAAGCCGTGATGCACGACGAGGAGCGCGTAAAAGCAGATGTGCTGACACGTGCTTTCGATGAGCGCCGCAAATTGAACCTCAGAATGAACAACAAGAAGGTCGCACCGAACAATGCCGGATCAACTACAAGCTAAGCGCCCACATTTCATTCTTCGAGACACATCTCAAGCCGTCGAGTTCAAAGCGCACTCTGCTGGCGGTGGATCGACACGCAGCGTGCCGACGTTGCCCCGGCAGCAGCACGGTGCATCCCTTCGCGACCAGGTTGAAAACTTGAAGCCCGCTGCAGCAGAGGCGGTGCAAGGTCAGCGAGACCTGCAACTGGAAAGCGGGTTGGGCTTGCAAATCCAGTTTTCCAGCCAACCTGATGTCGAGTTGGCATTCGAGAGCTTGGCGAACGAAACCAGGAACATTGAACTTCTCAGTGTTCGCCGCGAAGGCAACCAGACCTTCGCCAATGTCTTCGTTCCTGATGGAAAGCTGGCGCACTTCGAGAAATACATATCCGACTATCTGGAGGAGAAGAAGGACAGTCGCGGTCAAGCACGCGATCACCGGAAGTTGTTGGATGCCATCGAATCCATCCGAACTGCAGAAATCAGGGCTCTGTGGACTGACGCTCCCGAACTGCTGCCTGACGATCTTGCGACCGCCTTCTGGTGGGAGGTATGGCTTCCGGTTCGAGGGGCGGGGCAGCGGCAAGTCGTTGTAGAAGACTTCAAGAAGCTTGCTCGATTGGCGGAATGTGTCGTCAGTGACAAGCAGGTCAATTTTCCCGAACGCACGGTGTTGTTGATGTATGGGTCGCAGCAGCAGTTCTCGCGGTCGGTGATGACGCTGAACTGTGTCGCTGAACTTCGCTACGCCAAGGAGACGGCCGAGTTCTTCGACGGCATGGGCATCAGTGAACAACGGGAGTGGGCGGACGACTTGCTGCGTCGCGCCCAGTTGAGGCCATCAGGCGACACCGCTCCGCGAGTCTGCTTATTGGATTCCGGCGTGACGCGCGCGCATCCGCTCTTGGAGCCGTTGATGGATGCGAGCGATTTGCATACCGTGGAGCCAGCCTGGGGCGTGGATGATGAGGCCAATCATGGCACTGGCTTGGCGGGCTTGGCTGCCTATGGCGATCTCACAGACGCCCTGGCGTCTGCGGATTCGATCAACGTCCCTCATCGGCTGGAGTCGGTCAAGCTGATACCGGCGGAAGGTGCGAATGAAGGCGATGCGCGCCACCATGCTTACCTTTTCATGGAAGGCGTTGCGCGGCCTGAAATCTCCGCTCCGAATCGGTCGCGCGTGTTCGCTTCGGCGGTGACAGCCTCGGACTACCGTGATCGTGGTCGTCCTTCCTCGTGGTCTGCTGCCGTCGATAGCCTTGCTGCGGATACCGATGGGGTCGGTGAAAGCCCGCGTCTGTTCGTGCTGTCCGCCGGCAACACGCGCGACCCCAATGCATGGGCGGGGTATCCAGATAGCCTTTCCACCAATCTCGTGCATGACCCTGGCCAGGCATGGAACGCGATCACGGTGGGCGCTTTTACCGACAAGATCGACACGGAAGGTCATCCTTCCTTGAAGCCCGTTGCCGAAGCCGGCGGCCTCAGCCCTTTCACGACAACAACCAGGACGTGGGATCGCGCATGGCCCTTGAAACCCGAAGTGGTGCTGGAAGGAGGCAATGCAGCCAAGGATGAGCTGGGGGCGGTAGGCATGGCCAGCCTGAACTTGTTGACGACCCATAACCAGCCGTTGGATCGCTTGTTCACTACCAGCAATGCCACCAGTGCCGCATCGGCATTGTGCGCGGGAATGGCGGCGCAGATCATGGCGGCCTATCCGCACCTCCGACCTGAAACCGTGCGTGCGTTGCTGGTACATTCGGCGCAATGGAGCGAGGCCATGCGGGGGATGTTCTTGCCCGCAGCGCCCAACAAGGACGACTACGTTCACCTGATTCGCCATTGCGGCTGGGGAACCCCGGACTTGAACCGCGCGCTCTGGAGTGCGGGAGACTCGCTGACCCTACTGGTTGAAGACGTGGTGCATCCTTATGCGAAGGTTCAGGGCAAGGGCATCGTGACGCGCGACATGAATCTGCACTCCTTGCCTTGGCCGAAGGATGAGTTGGAGGCGTTGCAGGACACGCCCGTCGAGATGCGCATCACGCTCTCCTACTTCATCGAACCCAATCCATCAGCGCGTGGTGTTGCATCAAAGTATCACTACCCTTCGCATCGCCTGCGATTTGATGTGCAGCGTCCGCTTGATGCATCCACCGAGAATTTTGTCGCACGGGTGAATGCGGCAGCGCAGCGCGAGGATGAGGGTGACCCTGTGAACCCCTCAGATCCCAATTGGCTGTTGGGCGAACGGCAGCGGCATCGTGGTTCGCTGCATCAGGATGTCTGGAAAGGTACGGCGGCTGACTTGGCCAGCCGTGGCTTCATTGCTGTGTATCCTTCGGCTGGGTGGTGGCGGACACGGCCTGCGCTGGAACGTTATGGCCTGCCGGCGCGATATAGCTTGGTGGTATCCATTCAGACCCAGCAGACGGACGTTGATCTTTACGCTGCTATTTCCCAGAAAATCCCTGTGGCTAATGTTGTGGTTGTCGATACGTAAGAGGCATTCCAGTGTTCCGCTGTCGGGCTAAGCACCCGCCCGGCGCCGTTGGCTGCGACAGCTTGCGCTGCCAATATCCGAAAAGACACTTACGACCGCTATGCCGAATCTTGCGGCTCACTGCCCGCGCTGAGGTTCTTTTCAGTCGCGGCCATCAATTCGCTGGCGCTTATCCCGAGTGCGGCAGCGATTTTCAGTATCAAAGGCAGCGTCGGCACATGCTCCCCGCGTTCGATCTTGCCCATGTGCGAACGCGATATTCCCGCCTGATACGCAAAATCGTCTTGAGCGACCCCCTGCGCGACGCGAGCGGCACGCACGGCCCGCCCGAAAGCTAATGCTGGTTCGGATTCATATGTGGGTGTGCCAGGTGGACGACCTGGCTGAATAGTAAGCTTCTGCATCAACAGAAGCGTCAAACAATCCTCTTAAATTAACCACGTTAAACATATAGACGTTAAACTTCTCTCTTTACTATGATGCTGGTTTGCCCTTGACCTGCTTCGTCGCTTCTGTAGGTTCTCCGTGGACAACATCACCAGCCAACCCGCCCACCTCAGGCTTGCGATTGCGCCAGGCGTATCGTCATCTCAGCTCTCGGCGCTGCTCGCGCTGCAACGAGCGGAAGAACCCGAGGTCAGCATCACGTTCTTTGAAGTGGCAGGTGACGAGCTGCTTGATGGGCTTCGTGAAGGCCGCTACGACGTGGGAATGTCGCTTCAAGGAGCGAGCGATCCGGCCCTGGAAACCCAGCCCTTGTGGATTGAGCACATGGCCGTTGCGATACCGCTGAGGCTTCCCTTGCTTGAGCAGGCATCGCTCACCATCGCCGACCTCCAGAACTATCCGATCTTTCGCTGGGAGGCTGAGACCTGTTCTTCGCTGGATCGTCGGCTGCTCGCGCGTCTGCCTGCTGACCCGCAGAACCTTCAGTACGTGACTTCCTTCGAGATGATGGCGCTATGGGTTTCTGCCGGCTACGGTGTCGGGGTATCCGCACAATCGCGTATCAAGCACGCCCCTGGATGGGGAGTCAGCATGCGACCACTGGACGACGGCCCCTACGAAATCGTGGCGCACCTGCATAGGCCCCAGGGGCAAGCGAACCCTGTTTCCGAACGGTTCGAGCGCAGGGCACTGCAGATCGCAAAAGCGCTCCCTTCCTGATCGCAGTGGCTGTCGGTAGCTGCCAGCAGAAGGCGGTGGATTTATGCCTTTCGTCAAGAGGGGTGATGTGGTACATTCAGAGGCCACTTCTGGTTTTAATAACCAGAAAAAATCTTTATTAATCAATGGGTTGGCTGCTTTGGGTGATTCCCTTCACCCGCTCCAGCATTTTCAATCGCTTACCCCATGATCTGGGGTGCTCCAAACAGATCAAAATGCGGACCGTTCCGCATCACTTGGTTGGACTGACGATTTTCCCCCGCCTCAGAAATGCTTGCCGATGTCGTACCGCAGCGCGGCGTAGGCAGTCCCAGCGGCTCAGGCCTCGGGCGTGGCACCGGCCGGAAGCAGGTGGGACTGCCTCAGCTTGAGCGCGTAGGCCACGATCTCCAGGCCATGGTCCCGCATGCCACCCGGCCAGGCGTGGTGATGTGCCTCCGAGGCCGGGAACGCCTTGACCAGCTCGGCGTAGCGCTCCAGCGGCGCCAGGTACAGCGAGCGGAACTGTCGACGCGACAGCGAGGTGCGCGGCCAGATGTGTTCCAGCAGTCGCTGCCGGCGCGGTGCCGCCAGCAATGACGCGGCCGTGTCAGTCCTTTGATAAGTTCGACGGGAGGCGGTGGCCAGCGGCTCCCCTTTGCGCTGGAACAGCGAGAGCATTGTGACCTGGCTAGACTATCCCGGACACACAACCGCAAGTGAGATCATAAGAGAAGTCGAGGTCGTGTGTTGAAATGAACGAGAGAAAGCAGGGCGGTTTCAAGGACCAAGTGCAAACACGGGGGAGTTCGTGCGCTCTCGCGGTCACTGGCGCCGCAAGTTGGAGCTCGGCGGGAGTACGGTTCCCTTCGTTCTAGCTGGCGGCCGGTCGGAGCCCGATGCGCAGGCGCCGCAGTTGGCGCGCACTGTGTCCTCGCACTTCCCAGCCTGGCGTCCAACGATCGCCGAAGTGCTCTTCGAGCACTATCAGCCATACGCCGAGGCGGTAGCTTCCGGCGAAGCACCTGAGCCAAGCACACCACTTCCACGTATCGGAGCACCTTCGGACGTTTGGCCGCACGCAGTCTTGGTCTTCGTCGCGGTCACTCCCATCGACCGTGCCCTCGCTATTGAGTTCGGCTTCACTACGGCGTGGGACGAAGAGCACACGCTAGGTGCGCGCTTTCAAGGCGGCAAGCTGCTTGAGCTCAACGGCAGTGTGCTTCCACCATGAGCGCGCCGTCTAATGAAGAATCAACGGCTTGAAGGAATACCTTGCAGATATCGAAGAAGCGCAAGCGGGTGGTCAGGCGACGATTATCGCGTTTCTGGATTTCCCGATCTACCAGCAGTCCCAGGCGTTTCAGGAAGCTGAGTTGATCGATGTTGGGCATCTGCTCCTGTTCCTGCAGGGCCTTGAGCATGCCGGTGAGTTTGAGATTCCGAAGTTGTTCGAAGGTGGGATGAGTCAGCATGGGGGGTATCTCTCAATGAAAGTACTCAGGCCCGCGCAGGTTGTCGTGGGGCGGGCGGGGAGTGACGGGTTCGGGGAGGACGGGCTGGGCATCCAAGCTATGGGTCAGGATGGATTCGACGCTGCGGTAGCTCAGGACTTTGATCGAGAGCGCCCGTTGGCAGGCGGCTTCCAGACGGGAATTCCCGTAGCGCTCGCCGAGCCGCAGGATGCCGAGGCAGGAACGGTAGCCTTGCTCGACATGACGACGACTGTAGAGGATGGCGGAGACCAGCTGCGCGGTGGCAGCCCCGGTCTTTTCCGCCCAGCCGATCAACCGTTGCGGCGACCATTTCGCGTGGCGGTGATGGGGCGGCATGTGGCTCTCGACCGTGGTGTGCCGGCCGCGCAGATCCACCCGCGGATGACTGGCTACCCGCTGGCCCTGGTGAAAGGCTTCGACGGTCGTGACCGTGTAACGCAGGTCGACCTTGCGTCCGACCAGGGTATGGGGCACCGAGTAGTAGTGACCTTCCACGTCGACGTGATAGTCCACGTGGACCTTGGCCCGTTTCCACTGGGCAAATTCGTAGGGCGCCGCCGGCCCGGCAAGGGCCTGCTGGTGCATTCGGATCGTGGCAGCCAGTACGCCTCAGGCCGCTTCCAGGCGCTGCTGAAGGACCAGGGCTACGTCTGCAGCATGAGCCGCAAGGGCAACTGCTGGGACAACGCACCGGCCGAGAGCTTCTTCCATACCCTCAAAACGGAGCTGCTCCATCACCGCCGTTTCGAGACCCGAGAGCAGGCCAACTCCGGGATCGGAGAGGAAAAAGTGACGTGCTTCACCGGATCAGGCCGTTTCAACCGGCGCTGAAAGCGCAGCAAGCCGTGAAAATCCTGGCCCCAAGGCATGCTTGTCGGGAATGAAGTAAGGAAGTAAGATTTCCCTTGGAAACTTCCAGGAGGCTCCCATGCTCGCCAAGCTCACGTCAAAGAACCAGATCACCTTGCCCAAGGCGGCTGTATCCGGCGTGGATGCCGCGGAGTATTTCGACGTGACCGTCGAGAGCGGCCGGATCGTCCTGACGCCAGTGCGAGTCCAGAAGGCCCAGGCCGTGCGTGAGAAGCTGGAGCAGCTCGGGATCACCGAGCAGGATGTCGAGGATGCGGTGGCCTGGGCGCGGCGCTGATGCGCAGGGTTGTCCTCGACACCAACATCGTGCTGCCGGCGCTGCTCTTCAGTGCCGGACGCCTGGCCTGGATACGCCATGCCTGGCAGCGCCAGCAGTTGCAGCCGCTGGTCTGCCGGGAGACGGCCGGTGAACTTCTGCGCATCCTGGCCTATCCCAAGTTCAAGCTCTCGGCATTGGAGCAGCAGGAGCTGCTGGCGGACTTCCTGCCCTACGCCGACGTGGTGGAGTTGCCAACGCCATGGCCAGACCTGCCTGCCTGCCTGCCGTGACGAGAAGGACCAGGTGTTCCTGGTGCTCGCGCACGTCGGCAAGGCGGATGCGTTGATCACGGGTGACGCGGATATTCTCGCCATGCGAGAGGACTTTCCTGGTTTGATCACGACCGCCGAAGCGTTCGCGGCCCGGCAGGCATGATGGAGATCGGTACGGCTGTGTCCGGGGACCGCGGAACGACCATGAAGCACACCGCACGCATGACCACCGCAGCGCGACTCGGCCGCTGGCTGGGCGGTGTATGGGGCGTTTGCCTGCGCGCGGAGCGTCAGGCGCTGCTGCTGGCTGCTGTCGTCGTTGTGACCAGAATGACGAGGTATGCACCAGAGGACGACAAAGCACAGTTAATCGAGGTGCCCTAACAGGGCTTTACGGGAAGTGGATGGCGTGCGGGCAGCTCACGCCTGAAAAGGGTGGCGAGCTCATTGGAGCAGAAACACCGCGTTTTCAAGGAGGGCTCCGCTTGGCCATACCCGATCTGCTCGATCTTGATCAGCGGCTGCGTCCCGGTCATGTTGCTCATGCAGCGCAAGATACTCGCCCGCAAGAAGCGCGAACACCCACCGACATCCTGCCTGCATCGTCCCGACTGGCAAACTCAAGGATTTGATCGAGTCCGCGGTGACTCGCCACGCAGGATAGAGAATTCCCGGAATAACGGGTTCGGCAGATGTACTGCCAGATGCCAGTGGATGCTCATGGGTTTTCTGCCCTTGGTGCACTCCACTGTAACCGGGCCACATGCACGATAGGGCTTTCCTTTCGCTGCGCGAACGAGAAGCTGGAAGCTCCAGCCGTTGCCGGGACTCTCCAGATAGCGACGCCCTACCGGGGTATCTGGCCCCGCCGAATTCTGCGATCGCCAATGGAAGCGCCCGGGACTGATGGCGTAGTCACGGTATGCGAGGTGTTCGTGATACCCCTCGCGTTTATCGGGGGTTACCAACAGCAACTCGATTTTGCGCTCGTGGAGTTGACTTGATCCCCTTGCTGGCACGGCCCCTCGTCGTTTCGTGTGGAAAGAGACATTCACAATGACAGCTGGTCGTCGAGCCCGGTTGGCATGTGGGCAGGCTGCATTTGAGCCTGTCCACATGTCCACCGGGCGGTATTGAACCGCCCCGGGTTTT